>LJCR01001819.1 GCA_001399705.1 Kouleothrix aurantiaca | reverse complement strand
TCAGCAGCGTGCTCGCAGCCTACCAGGCGCAGAGCGACCGCCAGGGCGAGGGCGACACACATAACAATCTCGGCATTGTGGCCTCCTTCCAGGGCGATTACGCCGCCGCGCAAACCGCCTTCTCCGCCGCGATGGGCCACTACCGCGCGATAGGCGACCGGCGCGGCGAAGGCGGCATGCTCAACAACCTTGGCGAGGTTGCGCTGGTAGCCGGCGATTTTGCCGCCGCGCGCGCCGCTTTCGAGCAGGCGCGCGCGCTCTACCAGCAGGTTGGCGACCGGCGCGGCGAAAGTGGCGCGCTCAACAGCCTGGCGCAGGCCGCCCACACCCAGGGCGATTTCGCCAGCGCGCAGACGCACTACCAGCAGTCAATGGCGCTCAAGCGCGCCCTGGGCGAGCGCTGGTCGGTCAGCGCGATGGGCAGCCAGCTCGCGCTGCTGCTGCACCAGCAGGGCGACGACGCGGGCGCTCTAGCCGAAGCCGAGGCCGCGCTTGAGCTGGCGCGCGAATTGGGCGCGCGCCCCGAGCAGGCCGCCGCGCTGACGGTGATTGGGCACGCCCAGGCCGCGCGTCAAGACGCCGACGCAGCCGCAGCCGCCTACACCGCCGCGCTCGACATTCGCGGCGAGCTCAAGCAGCCGCACCTCGCCACCGAGCCGCGCGCGGGCATGGCGCGTTTGGCGCTTGCGCAAGGCCAGGCCGAACATGCGCTCGCCCACGTCGAGCTTATACTGGCGCACCTGGCCGGCGGCACGCTGCGCGGCACCGCCGAGCCGTTTCGCATCGAGCTGGCCTGCTACGAAACGCTGCTGGCCGCCAACGACTCGCGCGCCGCCGCATTTCTTGCCGAAGCGTATGGCCGGCTGGAAGCGCGCGCCGCCCAGATCAGCAGCGACAGCGAGCGCCGCACCTTTCTTGAAAGCATCCCCTCGCACCACGCCCTGCTGCGCGCCTGGCAGGCCGCTCAGCTCTCACCGCGCAGCCCCACAAGCACGTAGCTATTCTTTTAAATACGTAGTATTCCTGATATACAGCCACCGCAAATCGTGCTACACTGCGTGGCACTCACCCCAGTTACCGCACTGGAAAACACAATAAGAACCGACACTATTCTGGCGTTCGAGGAGCGCTGGCCTATGACCGCTACCACCGAAAAAGAGTTTCTGCCACAAATCGAGGGCGAATTCGCCCACAGCTGGGCGCTGGTGATTGGTATCAGCGCCTACACCAACGACATCACACCGCTGCATTCAGCTGCGAGCGATGCAGGCCGCCTGGCCAGCATTCTTGAGCAGAAACACGGCTATAGCGTCACGCTGCTCACCGACGCGCAGGCCAGCAAGGCCGGCCTCAGGCAGGCGCTGGCCGGGCTGGCGACGCAGGTTGGTCCGCAGGATCGCCTGCTGGTGTATTATGCCGGCCACGGCCAGACCGACCAGACCCAGGATGGCGAAGAAGCGCTCAACCTCATCCCGCAGGACGCCG
>LJCR01001817.1 GCA_001399705.1 Kouleothrix aurantiaca | reverse complement strand
CAGCCATATACCAGCCCAGCGGCTTGACCAGCGCGATCAGCAGGGCCATATACACAACAATTTGTACGATGCCATTGAGTGTCATCAGAACAGCTCCGGTTTGAGTAGCGCAACAAACAGGTAGACGAGCAGCGCCAGCGCGATTGCGCCGCCCACCAGGTAGAGTGCGGTCATGGCCCCCTCCTTACAGTCGCTCGCACAGCGCTACAAAGCCCCACGAAAGGGCAAACAGCAGCACCGCCAGCCCAAGAAACAGCAGATCCATCAAAATCCTCCATTCGCTGCGCTCCGTGCGCTCATCTCGAACGCAGGCATAGTGTAGGATTTTTCGCGTCAAAGCGGTGTAAGGGTTTGGGGCCGGGGCGTAAAGGAAGTATAAAGATGGGGTTGACATGCCGCGCGGGGCAGAAACAGCGAAGCCGGCGGCCCGTGTGCTGCGAGCTGCCGGCTGCTGTGTGCGCAGGATGTGCGCTCAGTGCTTCAAATACCAGGGCACATTGATGATCACAATCCGCTCGTCGCCCTGGAGCGAGAGCAGCGCCTGGAGCACTTCGCCCTGCTGGTTGTGCAGCATGTAATGGTACCAGTGGCGCTCGACCAGCTCAGGCACGATCACGGCAATCTGCCGCTCGGGGTATTCCTGCTTCAGGCTGGTGATGTATGCCAGCAGCGGGCGGATGAGCTGGCGGTAGGGCGAGGGAATAACAACCAGCCGGGGCGGATCGATGCCTACCTGGCGCGCTGGCTGCTCGACCAGTGTGGCCCAGCGCGACTCGAGCGACGCCGCCGTTTCGTGCATGTTTACCTGCACGGCGATCACATCGCCGGAAAGCTTCAGCGCGAAGCGCAGCGCTTTATGCGCCAGCCGATCCCACGCCTTGATTGGCACCACAACGACCGGGTGGCGCAGGCCGCGCAGATCGAGCGGCTGCGGGCAGTCGATCTCTTCGGCCACCTGCCGGTAGTGGCGCTGCACCGCCCCAAAAACTGCCAGCATCAGCGGGATGAGCACCAGCGTGATCCACGCGCCCTCGGCAAATTTCGCCACCAGCACCACGCCGAGCGTTACTGCCGTCGCCAGCGCGCCCGCGCCATTGATCAGCATATTGCGCCACGCATGCGCGCCGCCCACCCGCCGCCAGTGCGCAACCATGCCGGCCTGCGAAAGCGTGAAGGCCAGAAATGCGCCGACGGCAAACAGCGGAATTAGCCGGTCGGTCACGCCGCCAAAGATGATGAGCAACAAGCCAGAGAGTGTGCTGAGCACAATAATGCCGTAGGAAAAAACCAGCCGCTGCCCGCGCGAGGCAAATGCGTGCGGCAGAAAGTTATCGAGCGCGATGATCTGGCACAGGCGCGGGAAATCGGCGAAGCCGGTGTTTGCCGAAAGCGCCAGCATCGTCAGGATCGCGCCAATCGTGATGTAGTAGAACAGCCCCTTGCCCACAATTGCTGCCACCAGCTGAGACAGGAGGCTCTGGTAGCC
>LJCR01001816.1 GCA_001399705.1 Kouleothrix aurantiaca | reverse complement strand
GGCGGCACGAATGCGCTGCTGGTGCGGCCGCCGCTGGCGCTGCCGTTCCGCTTGGGGCCGGGCAGCCTCGCGCAGCACGAGCGCGCCGCGCAGGAGCGTGGCATTCCGTTCGTCGTGGCCGACATCGCTGGCGTGAATCTTGATGTCGATCAGGCCGACGATCTGCTGCTGCCGGCCGAGCGCGAGGCCGGGGGAATCAAGCCAGCGCGTTCATGCCAGTGGATCATCTGGGACACGCTTGAGCACGACATTCATCACGGCAGCGAGATCTCGACCACGCTTGGCGTGCATGGCCTGCCGCCCGTCGAGATGAGTTAATTTCGCTCACTTTTGTTTCATGTGCTGCGCTCCGGCTTTGCCAGGGCGCAGCACCTGATTACTTAAGCGCAGCAAGCCAGGGGTGGCCGGCCGGGTGTTCGTAGCGCAATGCCTGCCTGAGCCAGGCTCGCGCTTCGGGTGTGAGCAGCGGCAGGCTCGCCTGAAAATCGATCTGATCTTTCGGGCGGTTGCCCCTGGCTTTGTACATCAGCTGCACATCGATGCGAATACAGGGCAGATCGCCATACCTCACAAGTAGCTCCTTCCGCAGCCCACGCACCCGCGCATCACGGCGGCTGAACCACTCATCGCCATCGGCTTCAAGCAGCATGAGCTGTAGTTCCCACGCATCCGCACCAGCACGATGCCCCCAGATGTCGTGAATACCAAACGGCAGCCATTCGGACGAACTCCACGGGCGCAGCGTGCCGGGCGGATCGGCGGCAAAGAGCTGCCAGCCGCTCAGCCACCCCTGCACCTTGCGCTGATCTTCGCGAAACACCACGATATCAATATCGTCGTGTTCGCGTATTGGCGCGCCAAGAAACTGCTCGACCGCGTAGCCGCCCGCAACGCCCCAGGCGAATGGCGCGTCGCGAAAGAGCTGCGCGGCCTCATCGAGCGCGAGTGGCTTCCAGTGCGTGTAGGGAAAGGTCATCGGCGTGCACCTTTCGTGAGCAGGAGTCAGGAGCCAAGGGTCAGAAATAAGCGCGCCGAGTCACGCAAAACGCATATCACGATACACAAACGAATATGCGCGCACCCTTCGATACGCGGCTATGCCGCACTCAGGGTGCTATATTGCTATTCAAAATGATTGTAAGATATATCTTCTGACTTCCGAATCCTGACTCCTGACTTCTATTTTACCGTCGTGCCTTCGTGGTACATAAAACCTTCGATTCTTCGAGTCTTCGTGGCAAAACTACCCGTCAACTGCATAGAACTCATAGAAGTCGCTGATTGGCGCGCGGGTGCGGAAGCGCTGGTAAGGGAAGCAATGCCGCAGCTCGCCCAGGTCGGTGGCGCGCTCGGCGCGGCGCAGCAGCTCGTCGGCAATCGCTGGCGCGGGCTCCCAGAAGCGATCGTAGCACTGGTACCACAGCACCATCTGGTTCAGCACGCCGTCGGGGTTTTCGAGCATACCATCGGTGAAGTGCGGTGGAAAC
>LJCR01001813.1 GCA_001399705.1 Kouleothrix aurantiaca | reverse complement strand
CACGGCTTCAAGCTGGCCTGTCTTGCCCGCAAGCTCAGGAAAAGCTTCCAGCAGCGGCCTGCCTGCGTCGAGCTGGCGCAGCGCCGCTGCGACAAGCGCAGCCGCGCCGTGCACGGCAGCGATCTGCAGGCTAGCATCGACGAGCATGTACGAGAGACGCTGCGTTTGCAGAATCGTATCGACAATCACGGGGTCCATACGAGCCTCATTGTTGCGGGGCGCTATCGGCAGCCATTTGTGCCAATTGGGCGAAGAGCGCATGCACGCCATCGCCATTTTTCGCGCTCACAATCCTAAAAGGTACCCTCAACCGCCTGGCGCAGTCGGTAAGATCGGCGTGCGCAATCTGCACGCCCGGCAGATCACTCTTGGTGGCCGCGATGATCGCCTGAGCGCCAGCCTGAACGCTGTGCAGCCTGGCCAGCAGCGGCGCTAGCGTTTGGAGCGAAGCAGGGTCGTTCATGGGGCACAGCAGCACGGCCCCATCGGCGCCATGCAAGTAGCTCGTAAAATCGCCGCCTGGCCTTCCGCCAGCCATATCCCAAATCAGCAAGACAAGATCGGCAATGCCCTGACGGGCAGTGACGCTGAGCCGCTTTCTGAGAACACGCACTCCACTGGTTGGCCGGTATGGCTCCTCAAATTGATCGTAGACAAACCGGCGCACCAGGCAGGTTTTCCCAAAGGCAGCACTACCAAGCAAGCATATCTTTTTGTTGATTGCCATATCAGTGTAACAAGTGCCATCACCAGCTACACGCTGATATTCGAGGCTTATATGCTGAAAAATTCAAAGTAATGAGTCTCTAAACAGAAATATTCACAACAGAAAAACACCTGCGCACAAATAGCGGCAAATTGGGTTAAAAGCCGAACCTGGGCGAAAAAAATTGATACACGTTCTCGGAACACCGTTAGTATACACCAACCTTTAGTTCTTCGCTAGTGCGCAGGGAAACCATCCTGTGACAGCACGAGTGTTCATGGTATGGAATAATCATCCGTATGCGCTTTTATCAGGTGTTTCAGGCCAGGATGCCTGCGCAAGGCGGACGCGACCAGGCATCCTGGCAAAACCCTTATCCAAGCAACGGCATGTGGTAAAATAGCGCGTGATTCTGCGACCGCTTCGTTCCGCCGCGCAGAGGGCATTCCCAAGGGCATATACCATGGCTACCTTCACCACCAGGCAGCAGCGCGACAGCGTCACCATCACCACCCCCGAGCTAGAGCTGGCATTCTCGCCGGAGGATGGCGGGCTGCGCGAATTGCGGCGTGCAGGCGGAGCAAATACAATTGGGTTTGGCAGCCCCACCCCAGTGGTCGATGTGGAGCTCAACGAGCGCGGCTGGTTGGCCAGCCAGAGCTTTGTGCGCTACCTGCGCCACAGCGTCGACAACAGCGGCGATGGCGTTGAGCTGACGATCACCATCGGCATTGGGCCGCTGATTGTGCGCGACAGCTACCGCATAACCGGCACGCTGCTGG
>LJCR01001815.1 GCA_001399705.1 Kouleothrix aurantiaca | reverse complement strand
GGCCCAGGCGCTTGGATGCAGCCTGACTCACAGCATCCCAGAGCGTCTCGGCTTCGGCAAGCTCCTGACCGGCAGTGAATGCGTTTCGATTCGCAAAGATTTCGAGCAAGTGATGAAGATGTGTGCCGTTCGGCACACCTTCCCCACCTTCCCACTTCAGGATGCTCCGCCGGCTGACGCCAATCAGCTGCCCTAGCTCGGTCTGCGTAAGCCCAGTGCGGTTGCGGAGCGCGAGCAGTTGCTGGCCAATTGCGTGGGTTCTCGGTTTGTAGTGATGCCTGGCCGTTCCCACCTCGCTCCTCGTGTTCGCTCAGGTACCGCATGCGCCACAGTTGGGCAAATGTGAACCCATGGGAACGCGCATGCGAACGTTAGTCGACTGATAAAAAGAGTCGGCTCGTATATGGTTATGGCAGACAAACAAGGGGCCAGTGGCGATGAGTGCAATGTGCAGACGGACGCCATTATAGCACGCAGGTAGGGCTGCTCAGCGGCCGAGTGATGGGTGTACCAATGTCAGAACCTGCTGACGATCAGGCCCTGCATCCAAGCACAGAAACGCGTTCCAATACCACAGCGCCGAGCGCTTCTTTGCCCAGCGCATGGGCGCGACGACGGTGGAAGTTGCGTCAAGCCATGTGGCTATGGTTTCCCACCCGAATGCTGTTGCCAGGCTGATCACGAGCGCGGCGCGAGCGCTGAGCGCTGGTCACTAATCGCGCAATCGTCCACAGATTACACAGATTTCGCAGATGTGCAGAAGGAGTTTTCTATGGACAACGTCACCAGACCAGTCAAATCTTCCCTGCCTCAATCGCTTGCGCAGGAGAAGCGCGGTGCGGATGTAAAAACACGCACCCATCCCGGCGTGCTGTCGCTGGCCGTCAGCGCATTTGCGATCGGCGTCGCCGAGTTTCTGGTGGTCGGCGTGCTGCCGGCGATCGCCCGAGATCTAGCCGTCTCGCTGGAAACGGCCGGCGCGCTGGTGAGCCTGTACGCCCTGGCGCTGGCGCTTGGCACACCGTTTCTCGTCGCCGGGCTGTCGCGCCTGCCGCACAAAGCGGTGCTGCTCGGCTTGATGATCGTGTTTCTCGCCGGCAATCTGCTGGCCGCGTTCTCATCGAATTACGCCATGCTGCTGTTTGGGCGCATCGTCACGGCGGTTGCGCACGGCGCGTTCTTCGCGATTGGCGCCACCGTGGCGAGCAGCCTCGCGCCAAAGGGGCAGGCCGGGCGCGCGATCGCCGTGATGCTCGCCGGGCTGACCCTGGCGATGGTGATCGGCGTGCCGCTGGGCAGCCTGCTGGGGAATCAGCAGGGCTGGCGCTTGCCGTTCTTTGCTGTGGCCGGGCTGGCGCTGTGTGGCCTGGTTGCGATGCTGCGCTGGCTGCCCGCCAAACTGCCCGCCGGCGCTGGCGGCAAGATCGGCACGCAGCTCGTTGCGCTCGCCAACCCGGCCATTCTGACCATGATGGCGCTGACCACGCT
>LJCR01001814.1 GCA_001399705.1 Kouleothrix aurantiaca | reverse complement strand
CGACTACGCCCTTCGACAAGCTCAGGGGAGCCTCAGGGCAGGCTCCGGTCGGGACGGGCAGGGCGGTGGGAGGGTAGTGGACGCTGGAAGCCGTCAGCTCCACTGCCACAAGCGCTGAATGCCTTGCTCAGCGGTGATTTATCTGTGTGCAGCGATGTAGTGTGCAGCGCCTACCCAGTGAATTTGCGTGCAGGGATTGACTAAATTTGCCCACCGACACCTTTGAATTTTTCAACAAACGCGGAGATTTTTTGAAAAACGCTCTGCTTCTTGGTTTTGTACTGTGGGTTCAGCGGGCTCATTTTTGGCAGGGTAGCGTTGAGCTCCGTGCCGTTCTCGCTGGCGTATTCTCGTTTCAGCGAGGCGAGGATATAGCGCCTAGCCGCGTCTGCAATCAAGTCTTCTGAACGAATCAACTCTTCTGCTTCGCGGGCCTGCTCGGCTTGGGCGAATGTAAAGAACTCGTCGATAATCGTGGCTTTATCGCCAATTGCGTCGAGGTTGGTCTGGTTGATGAAATCGACAATCAGGCTTTCTTTCGCACGGTTGCCAAGGCTTGCACGAATCAAGCGGCGCACTTCTTCGATTAACTCGCCCTTGCTTTTGTTCTTCTTGTTTTGCTCGAAAATCAGCTCAAGGATGTAATCGAGGTTGATCTCCTGCGATCGAAGCAGATCTACCTCAAACACCACATCGTTCCAATCAACGGTGGATTTTGCTTGTTCTTCTGCGGACTTTTCGCGGCGCAGCCAATCACGGATATCGTTATACGTTGAGCGGTAATCCTGAATCTTGCGTTCGCTCGGGATGTGGATGGTTTGCAGGGTGGCCAGGTCAGCATCGCTTAGATAGTGTTCTTCCTTGAAAGTTTTGACTGCCTCCGGGTCGCTTCGATCAATGGTTTGCAAGGCTTTCAGGCTGGCAAACTCATCGTAGTTTTGCAGCACGTTTTCGACGCGCAAATACTCGCCAAATAACTTCGCGAAGTCCTTCTTGTCTTTTTCTAAAACGATTGCATCGGGGTTCGGAAAGCGCTGTTCTAGCTCGGTGACTACTTCAACGAAACCGCGCCTGGCTTGACCGGTAAGCAGATCGGTGAAGCCTTGCATATATTCCGTGTAGCTTTTTTCGAGCACCACGTTTTTGGTGTTTTTATCGCCAAACAAGGTAATGGCATCAATCGTCGCTTGCTCGAGATCACGAAAGGTGACGATATTGCCGAAGGTTTTGGTGGCATCGTAGATGCGGTTGGTGCGCGAATAGGCCTGCAGCAGGCCGTGATAGCGCAGGTTTTTATCGACAAACAGGGTGTTGAGGGTCGGGGCATCAAAGCCGGTTAGAAACATACCCACGACGATCAGCAGGTCGATTTCTTTGGATATCACACGCTTGGCGAGATCGCGATAATAGTTTTGGAAGCCGTTGCCATCCACACTGAAATTGGTTTTAAAGAGGGCGTTATAGTTGCCTATGGCGGTGTCTAAAAAC
>LJCR01001812.1 GCA_001399705.1 Kouleothrix aurantiaca | reverse complement strand
CACAGCAACGCTGCCGGCCGCGCCCGTGCTTCCCCGCACTGAACCCGCGCCAGCACCCCCCGCAAGCGAAAGTGCCGAATCGGTGAGCGTGCCCGCGCCGCCGCCTGCACCAGCACCTGCCCGCACCGCCCCGCTGCTGGTGGTGGCGCTGGCGCTCAGCGTGCTTATGCTGGTGCTGATGCTGCTGATGGCTGTGGCACAGCCGACCGGGATGCGCTTTCCGCCACCGTTTGATGTTCTCAATACGCCAACGCGTCTGGTGAGAATCGCTGTGCCGGTCTATATTATCCTGCTGGCCCTGGCCGCGCTGGGATCAAGGCTGCGGCGGCGCTCGCGGCGCGCGCTGGGCATCCACGCCGACACAATTTTGAGCGTGGCGTTTGCGCCCAACGGCGAGCTGGTCGGCTCGGCTGCGAACGACGGCGCGATTCACATCTGGCGCAACGGCAGCGCCGCGCCAGTGCTTTGCCGCGGGCACCGCGGCCCGGTGCGGCAGATCAGCTTTACGCCCGCGAGCGATCTGCTGGTTTCGGGCGCAGACGATGGCACCCTGCGGATCTGGCAGGCGCGCGACGGCGCGCAGCAAAGTGTGCTGCACGAGCATCGCGGGCGCATTTCGTGCATTGCCGTGGCCGCCAACGGCCAGCTGCTGGCCTCCGCCGCTACCGACGGCACGATCATCCTGTGGGGCCTGCGCGAACGCGCGCCGCTGCATACGCTCCGTGGGCACCCGCTTGGCACAGTAGGGCTGGCGCTCACACCCGATGGCAGCCGGCTTGCGTCGGCCGGCGAGGATGGCAGGATTCATGTCTGGAGCACTCGCAGCGGCGCGCTCGTCCACACGCTCGCCGAGCACACCGACGCGGTCTGCGAGATCGCGTTCAGCCCGGATGGCCGCACGCTCGCCTCGTGCGCGCGCGATACCAGCGTGCGCCTGTGGCGCGTGCGCGATGGCGCGCTGCTGCACACGCTGGGCGATCACACGCTGCCGGTCAGCGGGCTGGCCTTTCACCCGAGCGGCGAGCTTCTGGCTTCGCGCTCGGAAGATGCGACGGTGCGGCTGTGGCGCGTTGGCGATGGCAAACTGCTGCACACCCTGCGCGGCCACACGCGCTATATCAGCGGCATTGCGTTTGTGCACGGGGGCGAGACGCTGGCAAGCGCCTCGTGGGATGGCAGCGTGCGCCTGTGGCGCGTGCGCGATGGCAAAGCGCACGGCAGCTTGCTCGAGCGCAGCGCGCGCATTCTTTTGCTCGCGGCCAGCCAGAACGGCAACGCGCTCGCAACCGGCGGCCTGGATCGCGCCGTGCGCCTGTGGCATTTCTAACATTTGCTCGCGCGGATTTGCCTGGCAGATGTATTTTTTGGCGCTGTTTCCGCTCTCTTTACTATCGAATGAATTGTCGTCAGCTTTAGGCGTCGACGCAGCGGGCAACGATGCCCGTGCCTTGCGCGATGGCATATTGCTTGTACTGCCCGCTCGTATGTG
>LJCR01001811.1 GCA_001399705.1 Kouleothrix aurantiaca | reverse complement strand
GCTCAACATCCAGCAGCCTCCTCCGCGCGTCGCGTGGCCGATAGTTGCCAAACATACCGTTCTGGTGGGGAAATCATTATAGCACGCGCCCGCGCGGCCGATATGCTGGTATGCAATTCCACTCTCATCGCAGCGTGCTGGAGATGTGCGGCGCAGCTTCCCAAGTACTATGCGTGTGCCGCAGCGGAAAACGATCAGTGCTGGTTGGAAAGGTGGGGTTGCGCCAGCGCGCAGTATGCTATAATGGCGCCGTCACCCATTGTCTAGAGAAAAGCGTAACGCTATGACAACAGCCATTACGCTCAACCCGCTGCACGAAGCTCAGGACGAGCCCAGTCACGTCGAGCGCAAAACGCGCCTGCAAGCGATCGAGGCGGCGCTCAGCGCGAGCGGTCTGCGCGATGAGCTGCTTGCCCTGTCAACAACACCGGCAACAGAAGCGCAGCTCCAAGCTGTTCACGACCGGCGCCTGGTCGACACGGTGCGCTGGACCTCGACGCAGGATAATGCCTGGTTCGGCGTCGACACCTACACCACGCGCCACACCTGGGAGGCTGCGTGCATGTCGGCTGGCGCGGCGATTGCGGCAGTCGATGCGGTGGCCGAAGGCCGCGCCAGCAACGCCTTTTCGCTCAGCCGCCCGCCCGGCCACCACGCCACGCCCAGCCAGCCCATGGGCTTCTGCTTCTTCAACAACGTTGCGGTGGCCGCGCGCCACGCCTTTCTGCACACGGCGTCAGCCGGCTGGCGATTATTGATTTCGATGTGCACCACGGCAACGGCACGCAAGATTGCTTCTACGACGACAGCACGGTGTTCTTCTGCTCGACCCACGCGTCGCCGCTCTACCCCGGCACCGGCGGCGAGGGTGAGGTTGGCGTCGAAGATGGCTACGGCACCACGCTCAACCTGCCGCTGCCCTACCGCACCGGCGACATGGGCTTTGTGCAGCTGTACGACAAGGTGCTGCTGCCGGCGGTGCGCCGCTACTCGCCCGAGATGATTCTGGTGTCGGCTGGCTACGACGCGCACTGGGACGACCCGCTCGGCCCGCTGTCGCTGTCGATCACGGGCTATGGCATGCTGACGCAGCGCCTGATGGCGCTGGCCGACGAGCTGTGCGGCGGGCGGATCGTGTTTGTGCTGGAAGGCGGCTACAGCCTGCCCGCGCTGGCCGGCGGCGTGGTGGCGACCTTGCAGACGATGCTTGGCCGCAGCACGGTCGACGACCCGCTTGGCCCGGCCAACACCGCCGAGCCCGACCTGACGACGCTCATCCGGCGCACGCTCGATCGCCACCCGATCTTCTAGCGCATGAGCGAACGCGCCGCGCCCTACGAGCAGCCGCGCACCACACGCGTGCGTTTTGGCGCGCAGGCGCTGCAGCTCATCACCAAGCCGGGCATCCCGCACTGGGAAGCTCCAGGCCCGGCCGACCACCTGCTGTACGAAGACGTACCACCGTCGCCCGGCACGACGCTGGTGCTGGG
>LJCR01001810.1 GCA_001399705.1 Kouleothrix aurantiaca | reverse complement strand
GCGCGGGCAGGCGGTCACGCCCTTTCTGCTTTCGGCCGTCGCGGAAGAAACGCACGGCGAAAGCATGCGCACAAACATCGCGCTGCTGCGCCAGAATGCGCGCGTGGCCGCGCGTGTGGCCGCCGCAATTGCACACAATCAGTAGGTTCAAATTCCACGAATAAGGAGCACATCCGTATGTCCCAATCGGCAGCACGCCGCGCCACCGGGCGCCAGGCTCAGCGCAAAAAAGCCCCCAAGTCGAACATGCCCCTGATCATCGGCGGCGTGGTCGGGCTGATCGTGATCATGGTCGCCGCCGGGCTGGTGTTTTCGCGCAACAGCACGCCCATCGCCGGCGAGCAGCAGTTCGCCAACCAGGTGCCAGCGCCGGCCAACCCGCACATTGTCAACCCCACCGATGCGCACCCGGCCTATAACTCGAACCCGCCGACCTCGGGCTGGCACACCGGCGGCAACATCGGGCCGTGGGGCGTCACCACGCAGCCGCTGGCCGACGAGATCACCATCCACAATCTGGAGCATGGCGGCGTGATCATCCACTACCGCCAGGATCTCGACCAGGCGACGGTTGATCAGCTTACAACCCTGACGCGCCAGCTTCAGCAGCAGAGCCCCTGCGTGCTGCTCATCCCACGCGCCACCGACAAGCTCGACAAGCCGATCGCCGTGACGGCGTGGACATGGCTGCTCAAGCTCGATTCGTTCGACGCGACGACGATCACCAATTTCTTCCGCAAGCATGTCAACCAGGGCCCCGAGCAGGTTGGCTGCGGGCTGCGCTCCTAATGCGCTGGCAGCGCAGGGGTTAGGGGATGGGGAATAGGGTTTGGCAAATTCCTGCTGACGTTTCCCCATTTCCGCATTGCCTTCTTGATATGCATTAGGAAAGCAAAGCTGTACAACGCACGACGTCCTGCCTTCTCAGCGAAAGCAGGACGTCGTGCATGCGGATGCCAAAGATCCCTGCCTCCTGTCTTCTGTCTCCTGCCTTATTTCTTGCGCGCAGCTCGCGCCAGCCACACGCCCGCGCCAGCCGCCGCCACGCCGGCACCGGCCCACAGCTTGCGCGCGCGCTGGCGGTCGTTCAATACCACGTGCGCGGTGTTGTAGCCGCTGGCGCCAAACACGCCGCCGCCGGGGTGCGTGCTCGCGCCGGTGAGGTACAGCCCGCGCACGGGGGTGCGGTACGACGCCAGCTCGGGCAGCGGGCGGAAGAAAAACATCTGGTCGAACGACATTTCCACATGCATGACATTGCCGCGCGGCAGGCCCAGCCGGCGCTCCAGATCGAGCGGCGACTGGATGAAGCGGTCGATGATCTTGCCGCGCATGTTGGGCGCATAGCGATACAGCACTTCCAGGATGCTATCGGCCACGTCTTCGCGGATGTCGTCCCACTGCTGATTGCCGGCCAGCTCGTAGGGGAAATACTGCGCCCACAGAAACACGGTGTGCTTGCCGGGCGGCGCCACCACCGGGTCGATCGCCG
>LJCR01000181.1 GCA_001399705.1 Kouleothrix aurantiaca | reverse complement strand
CCCCGCTTCGAGGTGGTGTACCACCTGCTCTCGCACGCGAACCGCCACCGCATCTGCCTGAAAGTCGGCGTGAGCGAGAACGAGGCCGTGCCGACGCTCACGGGCCTGTGGGCCACCGCGAACTGGCAGGAGCGCGAAACCTACGACCTGCTGGGTATTCCATTCTCGGGCCACCCTGGCTTGCAGCGCATCCTGATGCCCGAAGACTGGGAAGGCTACCCGCTGCGCAAAGACGTGCCGCTGGGCGGCGAAGAGGTTGCGTTCACCTTCAACCAGGACGAGATTTACGCCCACAAGCCGTTTGCGAAAGAATAACGACCGACAACCGACGGCCGACGTTTCGCCGGTCGTCCGTGGTCAGTGGTCGGAGGAAGATATGACAGCAACCGTCGAACCGCCTACGCTCGCTGTGCCCTACCCCTATAGCGTGCCGTCGCCGCAGGAAATTACTAGGCCGGCGCTGGAAGGCAAGCAGGACACCATGGTGCTGAACATGGGTCCACACCACCCCAGCACCCACGGCGTGTTGCGCCTGGTGGTCGAGCTCGACGGCGAGACGGTGGTGAATGTCGCGCCCGACGTTGGCTTCCTGCACACCGGCATCGAGAAGACCATGGAAAGCAAGACCTACCAGAAAGCGGTGGTTTTGACCGACCGGATGGACTACCTCGCGCCGCTGTCGAACAACCTGAGCTATGTGCTGGCGGTTGAGAAGCTGCTGAACTGCGAGATTCCCATGCGCGCGCAGACTGGCCGCGTCATTCTGACCGAGCTGCAGCGCATCGCCAGCCACCTTGTGTGGCTCGGCACGCACGCGCTTGACCTCTCGGCCATGTGCGTGTTCCTCTACGCCTTCCGCGAGCGCGAACAGATCCTCGATATCTTCGAGCTTGTGTCGGGCGCGCGCCTGATGACCAGCTACTTCCGCGTTGGCGGCCTGGCCTACGACCTGCCCGACGACTTTATACCCACCGTCGAGGCGTTTCTCGACATCATGCCCGGCGCGGCCGACGAGTACGAGGCCCTGCTGAGCGGCAACCCCGTGTGGCTGGAGCGCACCGTCGACGTGGGCGTGATCGACGCCGACGCCGCGATTGCCTTTGGTATCAGCGGCCCGATGCTGCGCGCCGCCGGCATTCCGTGGGATTTGCGCAAGGATATGCCCTACTCGAGCTACGAGCAGTACGACTTCGACATCCCGATTGCCAAGAAGGGCGATATCTACGACCGCTACCTCGTGCGCATGGCCGAGATCCGCGAAAGCATAAAGATCTGCCGCCAGGGCATCCAGCGCCTGAAAGACATCGGGCCGGGGCCGTTCACCACCACCGACCGCAAGATCTCGCCGCCGCCAAAGAGCGAAATTACGCACAGCATGGAGTCGCTCATCCACCACTTCAAGCTGTGGACCGAGGGCTTCAAGCCGCCGGTTGGCGACGCCTATGTCGGGATCGAGTCGCCGCGCGGCGAGCTTGGCACCTATATCGTCAGCGATGGCAGCCCCAAGCCGTACCGCTGCCACTTCCGCGCGCCGTCGTTCATTAACCTGCAGGCGCTGCCGCACTCGGCCAAGGGCCGCCTGATGGCCGACCTGGTGGCCCTGATCGCGTCGATGGACCCGGTGCTTGGCGAGGTCGACCGCTAAATTCGTGCAGCTAGCCTGTTTCTATCTGCAATTTGCGTAGGAATAACAGATGTCATTGCGAGAACAACACGGCCCCGAGATCGACGATATTCTGTCGCGCTATGCCCAGCCGCGCAGCGCGGTCATTCCGCTGCTGTATGTCGCGCAGGACGCATACGGCCACCTGACCGACGAGTCCATCCGCGAGGTTGCCGGCATCCTCGGCCTGCCCGAAACCGATGTTTTCGAGGTTGTGGGCTTCTACACGCTGTTCTACAACAAGCCGGTTGGTACGTGGGTGCTGCAAGTGTGCGACGACGTGCCGTGCTGCTTCCTTGGTGCCGAGCAGCTTGTCGAGACGCTTGAGCAGAAGTTGGGCATCGTCGCCGAGCAGACCACCGACGACAAGATGTTTACGCTGCAGCGCGTGAAGTGCCTGGCCGACTGCGACCGCGCGCCGATGCTGCAGGCCAACCTTGAGTACTATCGCAACATTGACACGCCCGAGAAAGTCGACGCGATGCTCACCGAGCTGCGCCAGCGCGCCGCCGCCGGCGAGACGCTGAGCGTGTCGGGGCGCTTCGCCGAGCGCTAGAACGGCTATACGACACGAGACGCGAGACAAGAGACGCGAGACACGAGATGGGCTGTGCCTGTCTCGTGTTTTGATTCAGGGGTCAGGAGCGAGGAGTCAGGATTCAGAAGGTGCGATCAATCCGCCAGCCGCATCCTGATACCAAATACGGATAATTACTTCTGAATTGTCATGCTGAGCGCAGCGAAGCATCTCTCGTTGCTATGAATAGGAGATTCTTCACTCCGCTGGCGCTGAGTTTACCCTGAGCGGAGCCGAAGGGTTCAGCATGACAAAATGTAAGGCTTTACCCGAACTTGATATGAGTGGCCGCAGGCTGTATCGAACGGTGCGGCGGTTGTTTATCGCTTCACCCTTTCGCGCCATCATCCCGCCTAATCCCTGAACGCAAAGACGAGTTTCGCTCCTACGGCAACCGGCTCTGCCCAGGTGTATGCGATACGCCCGTCATCTTGTCATCTCGTCATCTTGTCTCCCTGTCTCCTCATCTTGTGTCTCCCTGTCTCCTGTTCTACGCTCCCTCGCTCTCCAGCAGCTCGCGCAGCTTCAGCAGGCCCATGCGCACCCGCGACTTGATCGTGCCAACCGGCTCGCCCAGGCGCGCCGCGATCTCGGCATGCGTCAGCCCGCCGTAGTAGCCCAGCTCGATCGCCTGGCGCTGCGCGGGCGGAAGTTGTGCCAGCGCCGCACGCATCACCGTGCGCAGCATCAGCGCGTCGGTGCCGGCCTCGTGCGCCTGGCTGGCGGGCGCAAGCCGCGCGTCGTCGAGCATATCTTCGCGGGCGCGTGCCCGAAAGCGCCGCGTGCGCGTGGCGTCGATGGCGCGGTGGCGGGCGATGCCCACCAGCCATGCCGAAAAGCTACCGTCGGGCTGGAAGCTGCTCGCCGAGACCCAGACGGCCTGAAACACATCCTGCACCACTTCCTCGGCCAGGTCGCGGTCGCCCACCACGCGCAGCGCAATGCTGAAAATCAGGCGGTGATAGCGATCGTAGATCGTGCCCAGCGCCGGCTCTTCGCGCCAGCACACGCGCGCAATGAGCTCTTCGTCGGATGGCATGCCCACGGCAAGCGCTCGGGGCTTCGGTGTTGGTTGCAATGATTCCACGCGTTGTTTCCCTTCTTTGCGGCTTCTTGATGGTGTGATCGCTACCGCATTCAGCATGGAAAACCTGCCTTTCTGGTATCGCGGCCCCGTGGCGATGCCGTTCACGAAACAGGGCTTGCGGGCTGATCGTTGCTGCTCACCGGCACGTGTGATGGCGCTAGTGTAGCCCTGCCTTCGTAGCGCACTCTTGACTATGTCCTACACGGCCCTTACTTTCGATTAAATTTCGCACGATGTTAAAAACTAATACAGCCTGTATAAGGAATGCGAAAGTTCTTTACTGTTTATTAATAACTGCGATAAAACGCGGATTTGATAGAAAAATAGCAATTTTGCTCAACGATACATCCATATTCGATACATTCTTCGCATAGACTGACAGAGCACCACCAATCGAAAATCAATAAGCAAACAGCGGTACCCGCAATACTTTTGCATGCAATGCAAATGACGCATGCGTACCTCGGTGTGCCTGCAAAGTTGCTTATGATGCGCGGAAGAGCTGCTATACGCCAGCTTCGCCGCTGCATTGCCAGAAATCGGTGTGCCAATCGCAGAAGGAGGTGTATTTGAGCATTAGTGGTAATACTTGTAGCTAACTAACGTGATCTCTGTATTCATGCAATAAGGAGCACTAACACGTGAGACGCAAGGCTATTCTCTCGATCTTCGCGCTGCTAGGCATTGTTGCCATGCTTGTCGCGATGGCGCCAGCCGGCACGCAGGCCTCCAGCCACCGCGAAGCCCCGCTGATCAGCAAGGACCCGGGCGCCGACAACACCGACCTGTACGCGTTCGTCAGCCCCGACAAGCCCGACACCGTGACGATCATCGCGAACTACATCCCGCTCGAAGAGCCGGCTGGCGGCCCGAATTTCGCCACCTTCGACGACGATGTGCTGTATGAGATCAAGATCGACAACAGCGGCGACGGCAAGGAAGACATCACCTACCAGTTCCGCTTCACCACCAAAGTGCGCAACCCGAACACCTTCCTGTACAACCTCGGCCCGATCTCGTCGCTTGACGACAAAAACTGGAACATGCCACAGTACTACGACGTAACGCGCATCAAGAACGGCAAGACCAGCAAGATCGGCAACAACATCCCAACCCCGCCAGTCAACGTCGGCCCGCGCTCGACGCCCAACTACGAGGCACTGGCCGCCGCCGCCGTGCGCAAGATCTCGGACAACACCATGGTCTTTGCGCGCCAGCGCGACGATCCGTTCTTCGTCGATCTCGGCTCGATCTTCGACCTGGGCGGCCTGCGGCCCTTCAACGGCGCGCACCTCATCCCGCTCGCCACCGCGCCCGGCGTTGACGGCGTGGGCGGCTACAACACGCACACGATCGCTATTCAGGTACCGATCAAGGACCTGACCAGCACCGGCAAGAAGCCCAAGGCCGACGACCCCGCCGCCGCGATCGGTATCTACGCCAGCGCCAGCCGCATGAGCCGCCGCGTGCTGCGCGCCGACGGCACCATCCGCGAGTATGGCAACTACGTTCAGGTTTCGCGCCTGGGCAACCCGCTGATCAACGAAGTCATCATCCCGGTGGGCAAGAAGGACTACTGGAACGCGAGCGATCCTTCCAAGGATAAGCAGTTCCTGAAGAACTACGAAACGCCCGAGCTGGCCGGTATTGTGAACCTGCTCTACGGAACGGCGCTTGGCTCGCTGGGTGGCAAGCCGGCCCGCACCACCGGCCGCACCGACCTGTCGCTCATTCTGCTCACCGGCGTGCCGGGCCTGAACTACACCGGCAAAACCCCGGCCGACCTGCTGCGCCTGAATGTGGGCATTGCGCCGACTGCCGCCGTCGGCAAGGGCGATGTGCTGGGCGTGCTGAACGGCGACCTGGCTGGCTTCCCCAACGGCCGCCGCCTGGAAGACGACGTGACCGACATTGAGCTGCGCGCAGTTGCCGATGGCTACGGCTCATTCCTGAACGGCGCGTTCGGCCTGCCGAACAACAGCCCGAACAACGCGGTCGGCGACGGCGTGAACGAGAACGACATGCCGTTCCTGAGCAGCTTCCCCTACGTCGCAACACCGCATCAGGGCTACGAGCACACGCACCACAAGGTGGGCAGCGCTTCGACGCCGGCCATCAAGTAAGGCTCACGGTGTGTGGTCTGGGGGCTACGCGCCCCCAGACCCGCGCCAGGGGTACGGCCGCGTACCACACCCAGAGTGTACCTGACCCCGCGGCCGAGGCGTTGCCCCGGACCCCAAAAAGAATGTGATACCGGGCGAAATGATTGAGGCATATGCCC
>LJCR01001809.1 GCA_001399705.1 Kouleothrix aurantiaca | reverse complement strand
GCAGCTGAATTTCCTGGCGCTCGTTCAGCACGTGCACGCCGCACCAATCGGCCAGGCGCGGCACCGTGAGCTTGGTAACGGCACTGAGCGTGGTGGAATAATCGAGCGAGCTGGCCAGAATGCGCCCGGCCTCGGACAGAAAGGTCGCCCGGCTTTTGGCGGCCTCGGCCTCGGCGCGCGCACTTTGCTCGCGGGCCAGGCTTGCGGCGCGCTCCTGCTCGGCCAGCCGCTCTTCGCTGATGTCGTTCAGAATAATGATCGACATCATCACTTGCTCGCGCGCATCGCGCACCGGGCGCGCCTGCACACGCACCCAGCGCTCGCGCCCGCTGATTGGGTCGCGGTGGCGGACGATCTGCGCGGCGTGGTCGGTGCCGCGAAGGGCGCGCCGCCCCGGAAGTTCGCCTGGATCAAGCGCCTCGCCGGATTCGCCCTGTAACTGAAAGCGCGCGCGCCGCTCGGCGGCAGTGCTTTCGAGCAGTGCCTGCGCGGAAGGGTAGCCGGTGATCTCAGCCGCCGCCTCGTTGGCGTAGGCCAGCTCGCCGTTGGGCAGCGCGGCCACGACGCCGTCGGTGATATTGCCCAGGATAACCGCCAGTTGATCGTGTGCAGTGCGCAGCTCACCCTCAGCCGACAGCTGCGCCGCGATATTGCGAAACACCAGAATCACGCCGATCAGCTGGCCCTTGCGGTCGCGAATCGGCGCGCTGCTATCGTCGATCGGGTGCTCGGTGCCGTCGCGGCCAAGCAGAATGGTGTTGCTCGGCAGGCCGGCGATGGTGCCATCGCGCAGCACCTGATGCACCGGGTTTTCGGCTGGGGCGCGCGTTTGGGCGTTGATGATGCGGAAAACTTCTTCAATATTGCGCCCTGCGGCGTCCCGGCGCGGCCAGCCCGTGAGCTCCTCGGCAATTGCATTCAGAAATGTTACCTTGCCGTTCGCATCGGTGGCGATCACCGCGTCGCCAATGCTTGCCAGCGTCACCGCGAAGCGCTCGGCGTCGGCGTAGGATTGGACGGCGGCGCGGCGGCGGGCATCGCTAATCACACTGATCAGGCTGGCCACAAACACAAACACAGCGCCACGCGCCAGGTCGCCGCGGTCCAGGCTGAATGTGCCATCCGCCGAGATCAGGAAATAGTTCGAAAGCGCGACTGACAGGAGTGCGCTGACGATGCTGAGCACAAGCCCGCTGTACGCTGCAATGATCGCGATTGCGGCGAAGAAGAGGATAAATGGGACCGGCGCGATGATCGGGCGGAACAGCAGCGAAAGGCCAAGCGCAAGGGCAAGCGAGCCGGCTGCAACGGCAAAACGCAGAATCCGAGGCGGCTGTGCGGCGGACGCTGGGCGCAGAAACACGTCCATGAAAGTTCTCCACCACAGCATGGGCTGGCAGTATATTCCCTGGGCAGGCAGTGGGTATGCTCCTCTATTATACCGCTTTTTCACGAAGGAAATAACGCGCTAGCGCTGGCACGTGGGGCAGAAG
>LJCR01001807.1 GCA_001399705.1 Kouleothrix aurantiaca | reverse complement strand
ATAATGTGGTGGTGATTGGCGACACGCCCAACGACATCGACTGCGGGCGCGTGGCCGGCGCGCGTACTCTGGCCGTCGCCACCGGCCCGTTCAGCGTCGGCGATCTGCGCACGCACGCGCCCGACGCCGTGCTGCCCGACCTGACCGACACTGATGCGGTGATGGCGGCGCTTTTTCCCGAATTATAAGAGTTCATAAAGAAATCAATGCCTCAGCGCCGCATCCTGAGTAAGCCGTAAGGCTGTATCGAAGGGTGCGGCTGGCCAGCGTATTCCTTTATGAACCGCAAGATGAGCGCAAGCTGATAGTACGCGCCGATACGTTAGGCGTATCTTCACCAACTGTTCAGAAAGCGATCATTCTGCTGCGGCCAGCGCGGCACTAGAATCATCTCAATAGCATCACAACGCAAAGGGAGGAATGCTATGAGACTTTCCGTTCTTGTGGCGCGCGCTGGCTGCGCGCTGGCCGCGCTCGCGCTGGCAGTAGTGCCGGCCTCTGCGGCCCCGTTTGACGGGCGGCGCGGCGAGTTTGCCGATGCCGCCTTTCGTAGCGTGTGGGCGCGCACCGACGATGCGAGCGTGCGTGGCGGGCGCAGCTGGTACTGGGGCCCGCAGCCATGGTTCGACTACGCCGAGTTCTACCGCGAAGGCGTGAACGGCCTGCGCACCGTGCAGTACTTCGACAAAGCGCGCATGGAGATCAACAACCCGAACGACCGCAGCGTGCAGGGCGGCGCGACCAACGGCCTGCTGGTGGTCGAGCTGGTGTCGGGCCACCTGAAGAAGGGCAACGACCCCGCCGATTTCGAAATGCGCCCGCCCGCAGCCGTGCCGGTGGCCGGCAACCCCGCCGCCGACAACCCCAACGGCCCGGCGTACGCGGCCTTCGCGAATATCGCCACCTACGACAACAACGGCTACCGCGATGCCAGCCGCCTGGGCCAGCCCGTCAGCGCGTCGCTCGACAGCGCGGCAAATATTGCGTTCCGGCAAGATCTGGCCGATGCGCACCCCGAGACGGCGATCGCGCAGTACAACAGCAACACCGGGCACAATATTCCGCAGGTCTTCTGGAATTTTATGAATCAGTCGGGCACGGTGCTGGAAGATGGGGCGGCGCGCACGCGCCCGCTAGCCGACTGGCTGTTCGCCATGGGCCTGCCGATCAGCGACGCCTACTGGGTGCGCGCCAAAATCGGCGCGGCTGAGAAAGACGTGCTGGTGCAGCTCTTCGAGCGGCGCGTGCTGACCTATGTGCCCGACAACCCGGCCGGCTTTCAGGTCGAGATGGGCAATGTCGGCCAGCACTACTTCCAGTGGCGCTACCCCAACCTTGGCCAGCCCTGGGCCGCCAGCGAGCCGCAGCCGCCGCTGATCTTCAGCTCGAATTTCGCCAACCGCCAGTATTACGAGCTGTTCGCCTACCAGCCGGGCGGCAACATTCAGCTGACCGGCAACCCCATCCACCCGGCCACCATCCCAGGCACGAAC
>LJCR01001808.1 GCA_001399705.1 Kouleothrix aurantiaca | reverse complement strand
GCGGCGGAGCCAACTGCTGCAACGGCGGCCGAGCCGACCGCCGCAACCGCAGCCGAGCCAACCGCCGCAGCCGGCGCCGCCCCGGCCGAGCTGCAGGTCGACAAATCGAAGCTCTCGAAGGAGCTGCACATCTACAACTGGGCCGACTACCTCGACCCGACGGTGCTGGAAGACTTCGAGAAAGAATATGGCGTCAAAGTCACCATGGAAGTCTACGACAACAACGAGGACATGATCGCCAAGATCCGGCCCGGCAACTCGGGCTACGACGTGGTCTTCCCGTCGGACTACGCCGTGGAAATCATGGCGCGCGACAAGCTGATTGCCCCACTCGACAAGGCGCTGCTGCCCAACATCGCGAACAACCGCCCGTCGAACATGGACCTGTACTACGACAAGGGCAATATGTACTCGGTGCCCTACAACTATGGCACCACCGGCCTGGCCTACGACAAGAGCAAGTTCTCGACGCCGATCGACAGCTGGGCGGCAGTGTTCGACCAGGCGCAGCTGGAAGCCAACAAAGGCTACATCAGCATGCTGGACGACGAGCGCGAGGTGCCCGGCGCGGCGCTGCACTTCCTCGGCAAGTCGATGAACGACACCGACGCGGCTGACCTGAAGCAGGCTGAAGATCTGCTCAAGACGCAGAAAGAATATATCTCGGGCTACGACAGCAGCAACGTCAGCCGGCGGCTGGCCAGCGGCGAAATCGTGGCCGGGCAGATCTACAACAACAACGCGCTGCAGGCCCGCACCGGCATCGAGGGCGACTACTCGGGCAACGACAATATTGTCTTTGTTATCCCGAAAGAAGGTGGCACCGTGTGGCAGGATAATGTCTGCATCGTGGCCGACTCGCCAAATGTTTACACCGCGCACGTCTTCCTCAACTACCTGATGAAGCCCGAGGTTGCGGCGAAGAACACGGCCTTCAACCTGGGCGTAACGCCCAACGCTGCGGCCGAGAAGCTGCTCGATCCCAAGATTCAGGAGCTGTACAAAGAAGGTTTCGCGCCCGACGACGCTACCCTGAAGCGCCTGGAGTGGATCGTGCGCAACGACAAGACGGTAGCATTCACCGACCTGTGGACGGCGGTGAAGGGCGAGTAAGCTGCGCCCGACATATGCACAGCGCGGGCCGGGAATTCGTGAGAATTCCTGGCCCGCGCTGTTGGCGTGCCGATCACACAGCCAGTTCTACGGCGGCGGGCGATCCCACAGCAGCGCCGTCACGGTGATCTTCTCGCCTTCGCGCGTGGTAATGAACTGCAGCCAGCCGCCGGTGGTGTTGGTGATCTTCAGATCCTGCTCGCCGGGGCCGCCGCCGACCGCCCAGATCGACACCGAGTCGCGCGCTGGCACGCCCGCCAGGCGGATGCCCTTGGAGCGCAGGTGGTTCACAAAACGAAACGCCTTGGCCGGCAAGAGCGGGCGCGCGGCCATCACAAAACGGCTGGCGAGGTCGCACAGGCCGCCGCCCTGAATGCGCT
>LJCR01001806.1 GCA_001399705.1 Kouleothrix aurantiaca | reverse complement strand
GCCTTGGGCTCGGCGGGCTTCTCGGCCGGGGCGGCTTCGGCGGCGGGCGGCGCGCTCTCGGCGGGCGCGCTTTCGGCCGGGGCTGCGCCATCGCCAATGATCGCGATCACCTCGCCAATCGGCACAACCTTGCCTTCTTCGACAATGATTTTCTGCAGCGTGCCGCTTTCAAACGACTGCAGCTCCATGGTCGCCTTGTCGGTCTCGATCTCGGCGATGATATCGCCATTCTCGACTTTGTCGCCCGGCTTCTTCAGCCAGCGCCCGACCGAGCCTTCCGACATGGTGTCGCTCAGGCGCGGCATGGTTACTTCTGCCATCGTTTGCCTCCTTCCAGCACACGGTGAATCGCGTTGATCAGATCTTGCGCGCCGGGCTTGGATGCTTGCGAGAGCTTGGCGGCATAGGGCAGCGGCACTTCCACGCCGGCCACGCGCAGCACCGGCGCGTCGAGGTAGTCGAACGCGCCTTCCTGAATCGTCGCGGCGATCTCGGCGCCAATGCCATAGGAGTACCAGTCTTCTTCGAGCACCACGGCGCGGTTGGTCTTCTTCACCGAGTTGATGATCGTCTCGCGGTCGAGCGGGCGCAGCGAGCGCAGATCGACGACCTCGACGCTGATGCCTTCCTTCTCAAGGTTTTGCGCCACCTGCATCGCCACCACGGTCATGCGCGAGTAGGCCACCACCGTGATGTCGGTGCCTTCGCGCTTCACCTCGGCTTTGCCAATCGGCAGCGTGTAGTCCTCATCCTGCGGCACCTCGCCCTTGGTGTCGTACAGCGCCAGGCTCTCGATAAAGATCACCGGGTCGTCGTCGCGGATGGCCGCGCGCATCAGGCCCTTGGCGTCGTACGGCGTTGCCGGCGCGACGACCTTGAGGCCCGGGCAGTAGGCGAACCAGTTCTCGAAGCTCTGCGAGTGCGTGGCGGCCAGCTGGCCCACGCCGCCCGAAGGCGTGCGGATCACCAGCGGCACGCGCGCCTGCCCGCCGAACATATAGTGAATTTTCGAGGCGTGGTTCACGATCTGGTCGATCGCCACCAGAATGAAGTTGATCGTCATGATCTCAACGACCGGGCGCATGCCGAGCATGGCCGCGCCAACCGCCAGACCCACGAACCCTTCTTCCGCGATGGGCGTATCCACCACACGGTTCTTGCCGAACTCGCTCTGCAAGCCCTCGGTGATGCGGTACGAACCCTGGAACTTCCCGATCTCCTCGCCCATCAGAACAACATTTTTATCGCGCGCCAGCTCCTCGCCCAGTGTGTCGTTGAGCGCCTGGCGATAGGTCATCACAGCCATGCTTATCGGCCTCCTTGCGCTTGCTGGGCGATTGCAGCGGCTTCCTCGCGGCCGGGCGTGTTCGGCACGGGGGTGGCGTACATATAGTCGAACAGGTCTTCGATCTTGGGGTTCGGGCTCTTTTCGGCGAAGTCGATCGCCTCCTGCACTTCCTTCTCAACGCGCTCGGCAGTCGCCTTCAGCCACGC
>LJCR01001805.1 GCA_001399705.1 Kouleothrix aurantiaca | reverse complement strand
TAGTACGAATTTACATAAAAGCGAAATTGCGCTCTCGATCTGCTCAGTTCGCTGCGGCTTCTTCGGCCGGGCCGATTGGCACATGCAGCAGGTTGACGATATGCCAGCCGGTGTTGCGTCCGTGCACCCAGACGTTGATCGCCTGCGGGCGGTTGCTGCGCCGATCCCAGGGCGGCGCGTCGCTGCCGATTCGCACGATCAGCTGGTAGCGCATGTTCGGCGGGAACCAGTGCAGCTGCTCGCTCAGCACGCCGCTGCGCACCGCCAGCGCCAGCGTGCCGCAGCCCAGCAGCACGGCCAGCAAGAGCGTCACGCCAACGATCGAAACATACGTCAGCTTGGTCATAGCGACCCCCCGGGCGGCGGAATCGCGCGGCCATCCCGCCAGAAAACCAGTACAGTATTCCAGAAGTCGTTGCTGGTTGTAGTTGGCAGCTGGCAGTTAGCAGTCATCATCATTCCTGCCAGCTGGCGACTGCCGACTGCGAGCCAACCCGAAACGGAATTTCACCGACGTGTACTAGCTTAAAGCGCAGTGCAGATTATTTGGGCCACAGAGCGCACAGAGCACACCGAGTATGGTTTTCCTGCTCAGTGATCTCGGTGTTCTCTGTAGCTCAATCGTTTTGCCCTCGGCTATAGTTTGATCCGCCCCAGCTCTTCTTCCAGGCGGCGCACCAGCGTGCGCAGCACCTTGATGCGGCCAAAGCGCTTGTCTTCCGACTCTACCACTGTCCACGGCGCGGCTGGGGTCGATGTGCGCAGCAGCATTTCGTCGGCGGCCTGCTCGTACTGCGGCCACTTGTCGCGGTTGCGCCAGTCTTCGTCGGTGAGCTTCCACGATTTGTAGCGCACGTTCTGGCGCTCCTCGAAGCGTCGCAGCTGCTCTTCGGGGCTGATATGAATCCAGAACTTGCAGACAATCGTGCCGAACTCGACCAGCTGGCGCTCGAATTCGTTGATCTCCGCATAGGCGCGCTGCCATTCGTCGGCGCGCGCAAAACCCTCGATGCGCTCGACCAGCACGCGCCCGTACCACGAGCGATCGAAAATGCCGATGTTGCCCTGCGGCGGCAAACGCCGCCAGAAACGATACAGATAGTGGCGCGATTTGTCGTCGCCGGCGGGCGCGGCGATGGCGTGCACAATATAGCTGCGCGGGTCGAGCTGCTCGGTGATGCGCTTGATCGCGCCGCCCTTGCCGGCGGCATCCCAGCCTTCAAACACCAGCACCACCGGGCGCTTTTGCTGGTACACCTGAAAGCCAAGCAGGTGCAGTTTCGCCTGGAGCTCGGCCAGCTCGCGCTCGTAGACCTTTGACTCCAGCTTCTGGCTCAGGTCGATGCGCTTGAGAATATCGGGTACCACCAGCGGCACCGGCTCGGGCGAAGCGGGCGCGGCGACGGGCGCGTGCGTGCCATTGCCATCGCTCGCGACGGTGACCGTCGGGCCGCCATTCTGCACCGCCGACAGGCCGCGCCGAAACGAAGAACC
>LJCR01001804.1 GCA_001399705.1 Kouleothrix aurantiaca | reverse complement strand
GAGCTACGCGCCGGAGGCGTTTAGCACGCGCGACGAGCAGTTTCTTGTCGATGCCTCGCGCCAGGTCGCGCTGCATGTGCAGAATGTGCATCTGCAAAACGAGCGCGAGCGGCGCATCCGCGAGCTCGACGCGCTCGGCCAGGTCAGCCAGCTCGTCAGCGCCTCGTACGACCTGGAAGAAATGCTCGACCAGGTCTACCAGCACCTGCTGGCGCTCACCGGCGCGTCGGTGTTCTACTTCGTGGTGTGCGACCCCGAGACGCACATTATCACGCATTCGGCCTACATCGATCGCGGCAAGCGCGTGCCCGATACCTGGGTCGGCAAACAGCCCGTGGAAGGCAGCCTGACGCGCTGGGTGGTGCAGAACCGCCGCCCGCTGCTGCTCGACAACCTGATCGCGCAGCGCGACGAGCTGCTGGCGCAGGGCATTGCCGCCAACCTGTTCACGCCCGACAACAACACGCGCGCATGGGTCGGCGTGCCGCTGATCGCCAAGGAAGGCCAGCCGATTGGCGTGATCTCGGTGCAGGATTACCGGCCCGGCCAGTACGACCAGCACACCGTCGAGCTGCTGGCGCAGGTCGCCAGCCACCTGAGCCTGGGCATCCAGAAGGTGCGGCTGTTTGAAGAGCGCGAGCGCCCGCTGGCCGAAAATGCGCGCCTGTTTGCCGCCGAGCAGAACGCCCGCCGCACCGCCGACACGCTGCGCGAGGTGGCGCGCGTGATCAGCGCCAGCTTCGACGCCAGCGAGGTGCCGCACCTGATCCTGCGCGAGTTGCGCCACGTCATTCCCTACGACACCGCGTCGATCCTGCTGATCGAGGGCGAGCATTTTCGGCTGGCGCAGGAAAACACGCCCAGCGCCAGCGAGCCGCCCACGCGCCTCTTGTTCCGCGTCGATGAGCTGAACGCCGCGGCGCTGGTGGTGCAGCGCCGCGAGCCGCTGGTGATAGGCGACACCCACGCCACGCCAACATGGTCGCCGATTGCCGACCGGGTGCCGCTGCGCTCGTGGCTGGGCGTGCCGCTGCTGATCGGGCAGGACGCGGTTGGCGTGATCTCGGTGCAGAGCTATGCGCCAAACGTGTATGGCGAAACTGATCTCGACCTGCTGCAGCGCTTTGGCAACGTCGTGGGCGTGGCGCTCGAAAATGTGGGCCTGGCGCTGCGCCAGCAGGAGCTGAGCCAGATCGTGGCGGACAGCGCGGCAGCCCGCAGCGCGGAGCTGGAAGTGCTGACCGCGCTGGCCGCCGAGATGGTGCTGCAGCGCCCGCTGCCCGAGTTTCTGGGCCACGCGCTTGAGCTGCTGCTGCCGCTTTTTGGCGTGAAGGCCGGCAACGTGCGCCGCTACGACGCCGAGCGCAACGCGCTTGTGCTGCTGGCCCAGCGCGGCCTGCCCGCCGCCGACGCCCGCGCCGTGGCGAGCGTGCCGGTTTCCAGCTCGAATATTGGCAGCATCGTGCGCGAAAACCGGCCGATCGTCATTCAAAGC
>LJCR01001803.1 GCA_001399705.1 Kouleothrix aurantiaca | reverse complement strand
CCCGACGGCACCAGATCGATCAGGTCGCGCAGCGCGCGGTCGGCGGCGCGCGCCACGCCCAGGTTGATCCGGCCGACGCCGGTGAGCGCGCCCAGCCAGTAGTCGCGCTGCGCCTCGGTCGCGCAGAAGAAGAAGTCGCCGCGCCGCAGCTGCGCCTCAGTGAGCGCCTGATACTGGGCGTGCTGTGCCTCGGCGGCGGGCAGATCCGCGCTGGCGTAGAGGTCGAGCCCTTCGATAATCAGCGGGTCGTACAGATCGATCGCAAGCGGCAGATCGCTGGCCAGCAGCTCGGCATGGTGTGCAAAAGCGAAGCCCTGCCCGACGACAACGTCTGCTTCTGCCAGGGCTGAAACCAGCGCACCGGCTTGCCCGAAGCGATAGGGGAAGAAGCGCACTGTGGGGCTGGGCGGCGGTGTGGCGCTGTCGGGCGCGGCCAGCGTAACCGGGCTGTGCGCCGCCAGCGCGTGCGCCAGCTCCCAGGCGCGAATGCCCGGGCCAGCCATTTCTGGCCCCACAATGTCGGTGCTAACGAACAGGATGTGCGGGCGGCGCTCGGCCATAACGATCTGCTGACCTACTGCTTTGGCGTTAGCGCCAGCTGCCTGCGCTCGGCGGCGGGGCTCCATTCCCAGCGGTGCGGAATTGAAAACATACCATAACGATCGCGAACATCATCGCTCTGCACAATCATGCGGAAGCGGCGATCGTGCACGTCATACGCATGGAGCTCGCTCTGATCGTGTACAGCGGCGCTTATCAGGTAGCGACCCGCCAGCAATGGTAGCTGTGGAATAATGAAATCGACATAACCTTCGCCGTGTACTTCGGGGATGTCGACATTGTCGAAATGTGTATTTGGCCCATAGACCCACACACCATTCTCGTGATGGATGGCCATGCCAAAAACTGGCCGCGCAATACGCTGACGCGCGTGATAGTGAATACGCACCGTCAGCGGCGCGTGCGTCTGAAAGATCAGCCGCTCCTGCCCCGCGCTGTCCAGCAGCTCGACGCGCGTGATCCCGACTTCACGCGTGCCGTGGCGATTGCCCACGCCTTCCTCGGCGGCAGACGACTGGCCCAGGGCTTTTTCCTGCTCGCGGCGGTTCACATCGGCCAGGTAGGCGTCGATCACCTCGCCGGCGTTGCCAGCCGCGCGCGGCGTGCCGTGATCGAGCCAGACGGCCTGGTCGCACAGGGCGCGCACGGTATCGAGCGCGTGCGAGACGAAGATGATCGTCTTGCCAAG
The DNA here is from genome assembly GCA_001399705.1 of Kouleothrix aurantiaca. Lineage (GTDB taxonomy): Bacteria > Chloroflexota > Chloroflexia > Chloroflexales > Roseiflexaceae > Kouleothrix > Kouleothrix aurantiaca. The sequence continues at coordinate 247 of LJCR01001803.1, read as the reverse complement.
CTGCCGGAAGCGGTAGATACGATCCATGCACTTGCGCTGAAACGACTCGTCGCCAACCGCCAGCACCTCGTCGGTGATCAGGATTTCGGGATCGACGGCAGTGGCGACCGCGAAGGCCAGGCGCGTATACATGCCCGACGAGTAGTGTTTCACTTCCATGTCGATGAAATTGCCGATCTCGGAAAACTCGATAATTTCGGGCAGCTTGGCGCGCATCTCGCGGCGGCTGCAGCCCAGCAGCGAGCCG
>LJCR01001802.1 GCA_001399705.1 Kouleothrix aurantiaca | reverse complement strand
GCTGTGTGGATCGGAATGTGTAAAGTATAACACAGCGATCTGGCAGCTACAAGATACGCTATGGGCATGCTATGAGCAAGAACGTGACAGTTTCGCAATTTTTACCTACGGCAAGCAATAGTAGCCCCAGTTCTACGAGCCATAGAATCTTCTTGCGAAGCGGAACGATACATAGCTGGCTGTATTTTCACCGCGCGCTTCCCCGCGCCGTACGGCTCACGAACGCGTGGGCCTATCTCACAAAAATGTTATCTGCGCGGGGCTGCTAAACCCGCGAAGCCGTGTTGGCAGACAGGACATGACCGGAGTTGAAATGACAGATGCGCATTCACACAAAAAACGCTTGCTGGTGATCAGCGGCTTTGGAAATGTCGAAGGGGATGTGTACACACTGCTGCTGGCGCTGCGCTACCTGCCCGCCGACCTGTTCGAGATCACGGTTGTGACGAAACCGCGCGGCGAGGTGTATCGCCAGCTGCAACGTATGCATCACCTGCGGCTCATCCCGCTGGAGATGGGCGGCAGCGAGGCGCGCGCCAGCGAGCGCGGCGGGCGCGTGGCCGACCTGCTGGAGTTCGGCAGCGCCAGCGCCCGCATTGCGCATCTCGTGCGGCGCGAGCGCATGGATCTGATCTACAGCATCGACCGGGGCGTGGCGCCACAGCTCGCGGCGCTGGTGTCGCGCGTAAGCGGCTGCCCGCTGGTGCTGAATGCCGCCTACCCGTTTTACCCGCACAATGGCCGCGCCGCGCGCTTTGTGCTGCGGCAGGCCACGATGGTCCACGCCCACAGCCAGTTTCTCTACAACCGCCTGCTGCCATATGTGCGCGGCGCGGCGCACATGCGCATTGTGCCGAACGGCATTGACGTGAGTGCCTACGACCCCACGCTGCCGGTGGCGGCGGCGCGGGCGGCGCTGGGCGTGCCAGCTGCCAGCCCGGTGGTGGTGATGATGGGCCGACTGAACGAATACAAAGGCCAGGATGACCTGATCCGCGCCGCCGCGCTGGTGCGCAGCGCATGGCCCGAAGCGCACTTCCTGATCGCCGGGCGCGGCCCCGAACATATCAGGCAGGGGCTGGAGCGGCTGATTGCCGAGCAGGGCGTAGGCGACCGGGTGCGGCTGGTGGGCTATGTGCCGAGCCTGCCCGCGCTGCTTGCCGCCGCGTCGGTGGTGGCGATGCCAAGCTGGGAAGAGCCGTTTGGCCTGGTGGCGCTGGAAGGCATGGCGATGGCCAAGCCGGTGGTGGCGACGCGCGCGGGCGGCGTGCCCGAGTTTCTGCGCGACGGCGAAAGCGGCATTTTAACCGAGCCGCGCAACCCCGCCGACCTGGCGCGCGCGATTTCGGAGCTGCTTGCCGACCCCGAGCGCGCCGAGGAAATGGGCCGCGCCGGCCGCCAGCAGGTCGAGCAGCACTACACTGAGCGGCACTATATCGACAGCGTGACCCAGACACTTCTGGCGGCGGTACACGCCCCGGCCGTGCGGGGCATGCA
>LJCR01001801.1 GCA_001399705.1 Kouleothrix aurantiaca | reverse complement strand
GCGCTTCGGCTGGGAGGCTGTGGCGGGCGGCATGCTCGATGTCTACACGCAAACGCTTGAGCGCAGCACGCTGGCCTGCGCGCCCGCCCGCACGCGCGAGCCGGTGCTGCTGCCGCGAGTGTAGTGCGGCAGGAACGCGCCAATAGTTTTACCCCGAAGACACGAAGGCACGAAGGAGAAGAGAAGAAACACTTTCATTCTTCGCACCTTCAATCCCCACTCCAAACGGAGCGCCCACGCGGCGCTCTTTTTTTTGCGCGCCAAAGCGTCACCGCCCTGTGACCGCGAATCATACCCCGCCGCGCTATGCTCATCATATGGGATTGTAGGTTCGCACGTTGGCACATTGCAGGTTCGACAACCAAAACGTCACCACGGAGACGCAGGGGTTGCACGTTTCAGGTCTGCATGTTTGCAGGTTCGACGGTTAAAAGTTCACCACGGAGACGCAGAGGGTTGCACGTTCCAGGTTTGCATGTTTGCAGACTGGACGACCAAAAAGTTCACCACGGAGACGCAGAGGGTTGCACGTTCCAGGTTTGTATGTTTGCAGGTTCGACGACTAAGTTCACCACGGAGACACAGAGACACGGAGTTTTGAGGTTCTGTGGTTTGGGCGTATGCGATACGCCGGTTTTTGGTTCTGTGGTTCCGTGTTTCTTGGTTCTGCGGTTCCGTGGTTCTTGGTTCTCTAGTTCTGTGGTTCTACGATTGTCGCAACTCAGCACTCAACATTCAAAACTCAACACTCAAAACTCAACACTGGCTATGTCACCACTTTGTCACCGGCTTGGAACCCGGGCACAACCACAAGAGGGCGAGGGGTATGTCGATTGTTTTAGAACAGCTCAGCAAGCGCTATGAGCGCCACCCGGTCGTGCAGAACGTGTCGCTGGAGCTGGCCGATGGGGAATTCTTTGTGCTGCTCGGGCCGAGCGACAGCGGCAAAAGCACCATCCTGCGCATGATCGCCGGCCTGACCGAGATCGACCAGGGGCGCGTGCTGCTGCACAACCGCGATGTCACCGGCTTGCCGCCCCAGGCGCGCGGCGTGGGTTTTGTGTTTCAGAACTACGCGCTGTTCCGCCACATGACTGTGGCCGAAAACGTGGAGTTTGGGCTGACCATTCGCAAGGTTGCGAAAGCCGAGCGGCGACGCCGCCGTGACGAACTGCTGGAGCTGGTGGGCCTGGGCGGGCTGGGGGCGCGCATGCCGCGCCAGCTTTCGGGCGGGCAGCAGCAGCGTGTGGCCCTTGCGCGCGCGCTCGCCTACCAGCCCGAGGTGCTGCTGCTCGACGAGCCATTTGGCGCGCTCGACGCGCAGATCCGCGTTGAGCTGCGGCGCAGCCTGCGGCGCATCCAGCGCGAGATCGGCCCCACAACGATCTTTGTGACGCACGACCAGGAAGAAGCTTTTGAGCTAGCCGACCGCATTGGCGTGATGAACGCCGGCCGCCTGCTCGAAGTCGGCCCGCCCGAGGAGTTGTACGAACATCC
>LJCR01001800.1 GCA_001399705.1 Kouleothrix aurantiaca | reverse complement strand
GTGGTCGTGCTTGTGCTGCTTGCGTGGGTGGTGAAATTCGTCCGCCTCGACCGGCGAATTAATGGGCTGGCCGCCGCGCTGGTGTGGCAGGGCAACAGCGCGCCCACAATTCAGCGCGACGAGCAGGAACGCATGCAGCGCCTGAACGACCGCATCAGCTGGACGCTGGTGGGCGTGATGGTAGTCGCGGCTGCGCTGCTGCCACCCCTGCCCGTGCCCGCCATCTACAACGCCATGCAGTCCGAGGCGTTTGGCTGGGTGATCCTGGCGAGCATTCTGCTGCTGCTGGAACTGGAGCTTTCGCCGAGTTTCTACGCCTCCGTCACGCGCATGCGCGTGCGCGGCCTGGCCAGCGAGTCGCTGCTGCTCGCCATTGCGCTCAGCGCGCTTGTGGCGATTGCGACGCTGCCCCTGGCCGAGGAAGCGCGCGTCAGCCACCCGATCAACCTCTACGTCGTGCGCATGTTTCTGCTCGGCAACATGGCCTTTTGCGGCGGCCTGACGCTCTACCGCGAGATCCGGCGGCGCGTGCGCACCGGCGACCTGCTGGCCCACGGCACGGTCGACGGCTTGCGCACGTCGCTGCAGGTGCTGATTCTCTTCAACGTCGTGGCAATGGCGCTGGCCACGCCGGTGATCATGAGCCTGCAAGTCACGGGCGTGCTTGAGCGCACCCAGACGATCGCCGCCGGCCTGAACCTGCTGGCTTTTATCTGGACAGTCGTGTCGATCGCGTATTTCGTCCTGTACACGCTGCGCCGCATCAACCACGCGCGCGGCTTCTCGTGGATCGACCCGCCCAACTGGCGCGTGGCGCTGCCGCACCTGCGCTACCATTTCCGCTGGCACGGCTTTTTCCTGCTAGCAGCCTGGGTCGCTGCCATCCAGATTCTCGGCGCGTGGCTGGCCGGCCCGGTAGCCACCGGCGACGCGACCATTGGCTTGCGTCAGGCGCTGCTGCTCCTGGCAACGCTGGTGTTCATGCTCTTCGTAGTCATTTTCCGCTTCCGCCCGTCGGTCGCGCGCGGCCTCGGCTGGCTGAATCCCGCCGTCTGGCCCAGCGCGCTGCGGCTCGCCATCCGCCACGGCTTCAACCCGCCGCTGGCCGACGTGGTGCGTACCACCTATTTGCAAGCGCTGTTCGGCACCACCGACGAGGCCGCGCTGCTCGACCTGATTGAAGAGCACGCCCGCATTGCGCCGCTCGACACGCGCTGGAACGTGCGCTCGCTGCGCTTCAACATCATTGGCGACCCGGGCGAGGGCGACGACAGCCAGCTTTACCCCGGCAGCAGCTACCACGGCGCGGCCAAGCAGGCCAGCCGCGCCACGCAGGAGCGCAAAACGCCCGCCAGCAACGGCCAGCTGCTCGACGCGCTGATCAAAAACCCGGCAATCACCGCCACGATTGGCATCCACGACGACCCCGAGGCGATTGATTTCACGATCATCAGCTCGGATGTGATCTATCCCGGCGGCGAGATCTGCCACTACGAGC
>LJCR01000180.1 GCA_001399705.1 Kouleothrix aurantiaca | reverse complement strand
TCCCGCACCTCAGGCTCCGCCGACCGCGGTCCCGGGCCTCAGCGGGGTGGCCGTGCAGAGCGCCGCTCCCCAGCACGGCACGCCCATACCGGTCGTCCCGAGCGGCGATTTCCGCTACGACGCACCGCCAAGCATCTCGCGAGACGATTACATTGCGATCTACTGCCTGATCGACAGCCCAGCCTGCCCAGAGGCCGGGACGATGTACGACATCCTCGCCACACGCGACGAGGAGGGCATCATCGATCCAGGCATCGAGGCCGCGCAGGGCATGCATGAGACCGGGCTGGGAACCAACCCCAAGGGCGTCGGCAGGCTGCCGACGCTGCGCGCCGACGGCTCGGTCGATCCCTGCTGCGGCGGGCGTAACCTTCACGGCGTGCAGTGCTTTCCAGGCGACGCGCGCATCGCCGACCTGGCCGTCGACTGGGGCAACGGCTGCGCAGGCGTGTACCCGGATTACGCTACCAGCGTGCGTACCTGGAAAGGCGTCATCCTGCGCGAATACGTGGCTGAGGGCAAGGACACCCCCGCGAAGGCGGTCTGGAAATATGCGCCGGTGGGCAAGGACGGCAATAACCCGCCGACGTATATCGCCGACATGGAAAACTGGATCACCTGCTGGCGCGCCAAAGGGCCGAAAGCGTGCTACGCAGAGCGCGGGATCGCGGTGCGCCAGTAGCCATACGGAGCGTTCACGAACTCGTTGTTGTGACGAGGTGCTAACGGCAACTCTGCCCAGTCGCGAAGATGGAAAACAGGCGGAACAAAGGACTCGAATTGCACTGAGAGGGGCACGTTATGAACCAGCAGACCCGCATCATCGCACTCCTGGTTATCGGCACTATCGCCCTTGTGGGCCTGGCCGGCTGCGCAGCGCCGGCAGCGTCGTCAGCACTGGCAGCATCACCCACCATTAACCCCGCTAGCTTGCCGCGGCCGCGCTCGGCGGTTGAGCAGGCGCTGCGTGACTACTACGCAGGGAATACGAGCAGGCCAATCAGCGACTACCAGGAGGTTGGCGTCATCGACGAGGGCAGCACACGCCTCGTGCTGTTCACGTATCGTGTCGCGGACAGGCGGGCAGATACCGCCAACCCGGACGGATCGCCGCACTGGGAGCCGGTGGTCGGCAACGGCGTCGCGCGCATAGACTCGCGCGGCGCGGTCAGCGCATTGAGCACCGGCGAGGATGGCGAGGAGCAGCGCGACAAGGGCGGCGGCGTCGTCAACATGCTGCTGCCGTCCGTACAGGGTGATAGCGCGCCAGTCACGGTCGCGGGCATCGTCTGGAATATCACGTCGCGGCTGGAGCTGCGCGCCGCCAAGACAGTTGCACTCACCGTGCAGGGGCGCACCGCACCGGGTGTGTTCGCCTGGAACGGCACGCAGGCGACAGTCCACTGCGGGTTCCAGGTAGCGTTGGGCGGCCAGGTCAAACGAACGGTTGACCGCTCCTGGCGCGACAACGGAGACGGCACCTCCAGCGTGCGCAAGGAGTGTGTTGGAGTCGCGCCGTTTTATCGACAGGCGAACGCAACACCCTAACACGGGTCTACGCAGAAACAGTGTGACAAGGGCCGGGGAGGAACCCGCCAGGGCAGCGGAACCCCCTCGATGGTCAAGTGGTGCCGCGGCGCGTGAGGAGCGCGCGGCGTGCGTTGAGCACGCTGCACCCCTGTCGATGGCCGAGTCAGCCGCGCGGGGCGCGGCCAGCCCTACCCCTAGCACAACCAAACAAATCCGAATTCGCACCTGACCCTGAAACGAACACAGGCCGAGCGACAAAACCGAACAAACCCGAACTCGCGACGACACCTGACTCTGGACTGAACGCAGACAAAGCAAGATCACGATAGTGCAGCCGCCGCACAACCAGAAAGGAGTTGAGCTGGATTGACTGTGGCACGCCCACAAGACAATAAGCAAAAGCACATCGATCAATATTTGCACTTGCATAAATTGAACGATGATGCTATACTCTGCTCATGGCGAAGCACAGACGTACTAATCTTGACAACCGGCCCGAGGACAAGATCGCCGCGCGGATCGACGGCACGTCGCGGCGTGCCACAATCCTGGCGATCGCCGGCGAGAGTGTCCGGGTGCGGTTCGACGATGACGGGACCGAGCAGGACCTGCCACATGCCGCGATCGAGCGCAACTTTTCCGACGCCGCGCGCAAGGCAAACAGCAGGCGAACGCGCCCGGCAGCGGAGGCGGCCCGGGAGGGTTGGAAGACCAGCGGCGCGCGCAAGGTTGGCCGGCCGGCCGCCGAGCGGTCGACCACCTCGGCAACGGTGCGCGTCAATGAGGACACCTGGGAGCTTTTGGGGCGCGCCGCCGCCGCGGGGTTGATCGTCAGCCGCCAGGAGGTCGTCAATACGTTTCTGGACGGCCTGGCGGCGATCCTGCGGCCGCAGCTCGACCGCCTGGAGGCGGAGGGGTCCGGCGATGCCTAAGCGCGGCCGGCCGAGGACGTCGACCAAGAAGATGGTGTCGATGCGTCTGGATGTCGAGGTCGGGGAAGAGCTTGGGAAGGCAAAGCAGGCGGGCAAGATCCGCAGCCGCGAGCAGTTCGTCAACGATGTGCTGCGTGAGAAGGTCGAGGCGCTGTGCCCGCTGATCGAGGACACACCGTGATGAACGACGGCTTCTGCGCATGCGGCGGCGCTATCACCCGTAGCGTCCATGTTCCTGATCAGCCTCAGGGCAGCGAGCAGTGCGCGGCATGCTGGTACAACCAGCAGCATCCAACCGCGCCGCTCCTGACGCTTGAGGAACTCGATTCGCCGCGGCTAGAGCGCGAGTGGGGCGAATGGCTCGTCGGACGCCTGGTCGACTGGCACGGGCATGTTGTCCCGATCGTCAGGTGCGAGGACGGCGCGCTGCGGCTGGAGGTCACGCTGCACTGCCGCTGCGGCGCCGAATCAACGCCGTTCTATGCCGCTAGCGGCCTGCACAGCGGCGCATGGCCGTATATCTACGACAGACATGGCACCTACCTGGCGTGCATTCGCGACCAGGAGTGGCGCTGCGATACGTGCAGCGCCCAGGATGACGCGCGGCGAGGCGCGGCTATGGGAGCTGTGCTCCTTCTGTGAGGCAGAATCAATGACGCAGAGCATCACACTGACCGACGGACAGGGACGGCCAGTCGACTGGTGGGTCCAGGACCAGGTCGCCGCCGGCCGCTGGCGCGAGGAGACCATTCCCGCCGATGTCGTCGGCCTGGCGCGCCCCATGACCGTCTTCCGGGCACGGCGGAAAACCAACTTGATTATGTTCGCCTGGCATGGAGACGAACAAACGTTCTGTCCTCCAATGTGGTCGGATTTGGCTATAGGAAGCGGTGCATGCGGCCTGGGCTGCCGATCCTGCTTCCTGATGCTCACCCACCGCGTGCGCCGCGACCCAACTCGCCACCTGCTGTACGACAACTTGGACGACTTCCGCCGCGCCGCCGAGCGCTGGCTGATCGACCCGCAGCGGCGGCCGCAGCACACGCTGGGCGTGGGTATTGACCGCAGCGACAGCCTGCTGTACGAGCGCGTCGCCCCGCACGTCCACAACCTGGCGCCGCTGTTTGGCGAGCCCCGCTTCAATCCGCGGGGCAACCCGCTGATCTTGCTGACCAAAACCGCCAATACATCCTCGCTTGACGACATAGACACGGCCCACCGGCACGCGATCAAGGTCACCTTCTCGCTCAACCCCGAGGCCATCGCGGACCTGTGGGAAGGCAAATACGAGGACGGATCGCGGATTACCCCCCAGGTCGCCCACCGGGTGGAAGCGGCAAAGCACGCGCAGGATCTGGGCTTCGAGGTCCGCGCGCGGATCGACCCGATACTTACCCCGGAGGGGTGGGAGGAGCACTACCGCGCATTCTTCGCCGAGATCAAGCGGCTGGGTATTCACTTCACCTACTACACGCTCGGGACGTTCCGCCAGAAGAACGACCAGCTCGCCGCGTGGGGGGCCTACTGGGGGCTCGCGCCGATGGAGTGGCAGCCCGAGCCAGGCGAGATGGTCAAGCACGGCACCCACGAGCACCTCCCCGCGGAGCGGCGCCTCGCGATCTACACGGCGGTGCGCGACATGATCCGCGCGGAGTTGCCCGGGGCGCGGGTCAGTCTCTGCAAGGAGACCAACGACGTGCGCAAGGCCGCCGGCCTGTGCAACGCTGACTGCAACTGTCTGGTCTCGCCGCGTCCTCAGCCGGCGGGGGAGCGCATTCCCCTGCTCGATATGAGGGGATGACGGCTTCCGGCCCATCCCGATCGGCGGGAGATTGTTATCAAATTGGTCAAAACTTGGTACGGACGATTGTGACTTTCCGGGAGTATAACTATGGGCGGCGCGGTCGATCCCGCGCGATGGGCCGAGGTGGCCCAGACTGGCTGTGCTGTATCGGGCACATCAAGAACCGCTGTTGCTCTCCAATCTGGAGATTAGCGCGCGCCATATCCGGGAGCTGCAATGCCACATGCCGCCGTTCACGCTACAGCGACAAGCGCGGCCCAGGCATGTGGCTACCGGGCACGCTGGCCGAATTGGGAGTAGTCATGCTGCCGGTGGACCTGGTCGTGAACCCGGCCCTGATCAGCTTTGGCATCCCGATGATGGCAGCTTCGCGGCGCGCAACCAGCATGTCTCGATGGACCTGGTCAGAGCGGCCGCAGCGCCGCCTAACCCATGCGCGTGGATCGGCGCGCATCGCTGGTCGCGGCCGAATCGTTGGGCCAGGCCAGCACTCGCGGGCACATAAACGCCCTACGGCCTCGCACACGAACGGCGGCACGCGCGCTACTTCCGAGAGCGGCCACGCAGTCGACAGGCAGGCCGGCTGGTTCCTTTCTTTTTTTGTTTGCGACCTGGGGCCACCGCATGGCGGCACGGTTCGGGCGCACCGCAGGGGCGGCACAGGCCGATCCCCCAACACACAGGAGTTGATTCCATGGCAGCGACGCGCACAGCCGCGGCGGCGACAGCGCCCGGCACCCCACCCCCACTCCGGCCCATCGGCATTGGGCCGTGTTTCGGTATCAACATGGGCAGCGGCTGGGGCAAACTCTTAGCCGTATTCGAGCCCGACGAGGAGGCGGCGCGCGTCGCCGCGGAGACCGCAAAGGCCACCAGGGACACCGCGCCAGACGGCATCGCCGGACCCGCGGAAAACGAGCTGGAGGTCGTCTTCCCGGCGATGATCGGCGAGGCGGGTGACGCCGAGGGATCGATCGCGCGGGTCGACACGGTCCAATGGGATAAGCTCTATGTGGTTGGCGAGGATGCCCTGGCGCGCAACCCGCGCACCATGCCGGCCCAGGCGCGCTTACAGGACGACGATTTCCTGCCGATTATGACGCGCGGCGCCTTCGCCAAGCTGATGAAGCTGGCGCTGGCGCGCATCGAGGTCTTGATCACCCAGGAGATGTTCCGGCTGCGCGGTGAAAGCGTGCCGCCCTACAGCAGGCTCCTGGCGGACGAGCTGGATCGCCTGCGCGGCGTGCGCTTCGACCCGGTCAAGGGCGAAGTCGGTCCCATAAGCGCGGCGATCGCGGAGAGCCGCCCGCGCCCGAGCAAAGAGCCACATCCCGGCGCCAATGC
>LJCR01000018.1 GCA_001399705.1 Kouleothrix aurantiaca | reverse complement strand
GTCACATCGATTCCCTGCTCGCGCATCAGGCGCGGCGAGCCGATCAGGACGTGCCGACCCTCGACCGTTGCGCGCACGCCCTGACCAGCCAGCGCCGCGAAGTCCTCCGGCTGAACGAGGTCGATACCACGCTCCTTGGCCGCTCGCACGATTGCCTCGCCCAGCGGGTGCTCCGAGCTTCGCTCGACGCTCGCTGCCAGCCGCAGCAACTCGTCGGTCGCCATGCTGCTGGCAACATCCGTTACCGCTGGCCGCCCTTCGGTGATCGTGCCGGTCTTGTCAAATATGACGGTGCTCAGGCCGCTGGCACGCTCCAACGCCTCGGCGTTCTTGATCAGGATGCCGTGTGCCGCGCCTGTGCCCGTCCCAACCATGATCGCCGTGGGGGTCGCCAGCCCGAGTGCGCAGGGGCAGGCGATCACCAGCACTGCCACCGCGAACATCATCGCCTGCGTGAAGTCGCCGCTGATCAGATACCAGGCCACGAACGTCACAAGCGCGATGCCGATGACGACTGGCACGAACACCGACGAGACTCTGTCCACCAGGCGCTGCACCGGCGCCTTGGAGCCCTGGGCCTGCTGCACCAGTTTCACGATCTGCGCCAGCGCCGTGTCCTTGCCGACACGCGTGGCGCGGAATTGGAACGCGCCAGTCTTGTTGAGCGTTGCACCGATGACCGCGTCGCCCGTACGCTTCAGAACGGGCATGCTCTCGCCGGTCAACATGCTTTCGTCCAGCGACGACTGGCCGCTCACGATCACGCCGTCGACCGGCACCTTCTCGCCCGGCCGGACGCTGACGATGTCGCCGACCCGGACCTCGGCCAGCGGCACCTCGGTCTCCACCCCGCCGCGCAGCACCCGCGCGGTCCTGGCTTGTAAACCGATCAACGCCTTGATCGCCGCGCTGGTCTGGCTCTTCGCACGCGCTTCCAGGTACTTACCGACCAGAATCAGCGCGATGATCACCGCGGCGGTCTCGAAGTAGACGTGGCCGGCGATGCCGAACAGCAGCAGCGCGACGCTGTAGAGGTAGGCCGCCGACGAGCCCAGTGCGATCAGAGTGTCCATATTGGCCGTGCGCGCCTTGAGTGCGCGGTAGGCGTGGACATAGAAATCGCGCCCGCTGTAGAACTGCACTGGCGTGGCCAGCAGCAGGAACAGCCAGTTGAGGTAGTCAGCGCGGGCCGGGTAGTGGAGCAGTGTGCTCACGCCCTCGGCGTGCCCACCACCGGCTTCCATCAGCGCCTCGTTGGCCGCCCAGAACGGTGTCAGCCAGGGCGCGATCAGGCCGAAGTCGCGCGCCATTGAGAGCAGGAACAGCGGCAGGCCAAAGGCGATCGCCACGATCAGCTTGCGGCGCTTGTCGGCCAGCTCGGCCCGGCGCGCCGCCGCCTCGACGTCCTCCCCGTCCGCGGCTTCCTCGCGCGCCGGCTCGATGACGCCATAGCCGGCGCCCTCGACGGCGGTCTTGAACGAGGCGAAGTCCGCAACGCCCGGCGCATACGTCACGCTTGCGCGCTCGGTCGCCAGATTGACGCTGGCATTGAGCACGCCGTCAGTCTTCTTGAGCGCTCGCTCGATCCGGCTGGCGCACGAGGCGCAGGTCATGCCCGTCACAGGAAATTCAACCTGGTCGGAGATGACACCATAGCCGCTGTTTTCGACTGCGGCAACCAGCTCCTGTGGCTGGACCTGCTGCGGGTTATAGGTAACGGTGGCCTGCTCGCTCGCCAGGTTGACCTGCGCCGTCTCGACGCCGCTGACCTTCTTCAGGCCGCGTTCGATCCGGCTGGCGCACGAGGCGCAGGTCATGCCCGTGACCGGCAGGGTAAGTTGTTTGGTGGCCATGATATGGTTTACTCCTTCTGGCTCTCTGAATTCTGAAGATATCGTACCGCGCGCTGCTCGGCATGCCTACCCGCCGAATGGCCTAGTCGCGGTGGGGCAAGTAGCGGATGAGCTCTACGAGTACGCGCGTGATAGCGAGCGCCGCTGCTCCGAGACGACGACGGAGGGCGCGCATCAGCACGCCCTCCGTCCACTCGCCGCCGACACCTGTCGCCATGCTTCGCTGCAAAGCAACGGATGTGCTATCGCCTATGTTTCATTTGCCAACACTGCGTCGAAGGCTTGTTTCAGCGCAGGTTTCGGCGCCGCGCCGCGAACGCGCTGCACCTCGTGGCCCTGCTTGAAGAAGATCAGCGTCGGCAGCCCCGTCACGCCGAACGTGGTCGCCCAGCGCGGCTGCTCGTCGATATTGACCGTTGCGACGGTCAGACGGCCCGCGTACTCGCCCGCCAGCCCCTCCAGGATGGGGGCAACCGCGCGGCAGGGTGGGCACCACGGCGCTCCAAAATCGACGACGACCGGTAGATCGGATTGGAGCACGGTGCGCTCGAAATCGGCGTCGGTGAGTGTGATTGGCTTGCTCATAAGGTTGCCCCGTAACTGCTGTTGTGGCGGACGGCTGGGCAGTGATCGGTTCGGTCGCTGCTATGATCGCAGTAGCCCATGCGGTACCAGGAAATTCAATGCTTGACCGCCGTCCTAGTTCGCCGCGGCAACCCCAGTGGCCTGCCGCTCGTCCAGCACAGCGATCTTGCTGTAGCCTGCCTTGTTGATGGCAGCGACGATCGCCTCGCGAGTCACGTCCGTCGACGCATCTACCACGACGTCTTTGCTGGCCGGGTCAGCGTCGATAGTTCGGACACCAGGGACACGCAGCACGGCCTTGCGCACGGACGCCGCGCAGCCACCACAGCTCATATCTTCAACCTTGAAACGGTACATGGATAAGCTCCTTTCGTCTTGCTTGAGTACGAGACTATGGTAGCGCGGTGCGCCGCACGTGGATACCCGCCATCTGGCCTATGTGGGATGCGTAAAATAGCCTGTGGATCCATTCTGAAGCATACATGCTCTCAAAACGATTCTGCGGTAGACAGCCCGCACCCCCATCGCTGTCGCAGCAGCAGTGGGGGTGCAGGGTTGCCGCAAGAACAATTCGAAAGCATTCAGGGCTGGTACAAGCAGTTGCTCCCGCTCGATGCTCGATCGCCTCTCATTTGTGTCACTACGCTCAGCCTAGACGCTCAGATGGTGTTCGAGCGAGCACGGTATATCATGAAGATGGCTGCTCCCGTGCTCGCTTGAGTACTTCGACAAGGAGATCGACCAGCGCGCGTGCTTCCGGCTGTGCCAGTAAATCCGTACGGTCATGGCCGAACGAGGTGGGTTCCAATTGCCGCCCGCCTGCCTTCGCGGGTGGAACAAGTCGCTCAGCACAGGATCTGCAGACGCAGCGATCCAATGCCTCGCGATCGATGCCATTCTTCGCGAAGAACTCGCTCAATGTCTCTTTGCTGACGAGACAGTCTAGCAAGTGACAAAGCTGCTCATCGCGCACGCGCGGGTCAGTGCCGCTCGCCTTGAAAAGCTGTCGGCATCGCGCCGGAGCATCTACCGCAGCTGTTCAAGCGCTTCTGCTGCGTCGATAAGGCTCGCTCACGCGCGCTCGGCGGGAGCGGTATCGGGCTGACGATCGCGAAGACGCTCGTCGAGGCGCACGTATGGACACATCTGGGCGAGTAGCCCCGACCTGGACCAGGGCGCCACGTTCTCCTTCACGCTCCCGATCGCTCCAGACCAAAAATCAGAGTGCCTCCCGCTGCTTTTCCCCTGTTTGGGCTCCCCGCTGCACGATATCCTTGTATTCCCTATCCTTACAAATGGCTCGATTTCTTGACCAAACCTTGATGATCGCGCGCATCAGGTCTTGATCTGACCCTGCTATACTCCAATCATCAAATCAAGCGGTGCGCGTAAGCGCATCAGCACAAGCGAAAGAGGTACTAAGATGATGGGTGGATATACTGCGATGGCTGGCTTCGGCTGGCTGGGCATGCTGGTGATGGCACTGTTCTGGGTCGGTGTGATCGTGCTCATCGTCTGGGGGCTGACCCATGTCTTCTCTACGCAGCAGCCCGGAGCCGAACTCGACGCGGAGGAGATTCTCAAGCAGCGGTATGCGCGCGGTGAGATCAGCCGTGAAGAGCTCATACAGGCGCGCGAGGCGCTACGGTGAGCGTAGTTTCGGCCCACGTAGGGGTAACTGAGAGCCGCACCGCGTTTCGGTGAATAAGGAGAGCATTATGAAGACGCGATCGATCGTTATTATCGGCGGGGGCGTGCTCCTGGCCGCAGTGGTGCTGGGCGTCTTGGGACCGTTGCTGCTTCCGACGGTGTTCGGTGGAAGCGCGTATGGTGGAATGATGGGGCCGGGCATGATGGGCGGCTATGGCATGATGGGCGGTTTCGGTTGGCTGGGCATGCTGACCATGCTGCTGTTCTGGATCGGGGTGATCGCGCTGGTGGTTTGGGCGCTCAGCAACCTGTTTCCCGCGCGGCAGGCCGGCGCCGAACCAGACGCGCTGGAGATCTTGAAGCGCCGCTACGCACGCGGCGAGATCAGCCGTGAAGAGTTCATGCAGGCGCGCGACACGCTGCAGTGACGGCAAACGTAGCAATCAGCGGGCCGATGCGTTCGCTCGTCCCCAATCCGCTTGACGATGTAGTTCGCGGGCGATAAGGAGATACCAATGAAAGCACGATGGATTGGACTCACTGGCGCAGTGTTGATCCTGACCGCGCTGGTTTTGGGCAGCCTGGGGCCGCGCCTGTTCCCAGAGGCATTCTGGAGCAGCAGCTCTAGCGGAGCTATGGGGCCGGGCATGATGAGCGGTGGAATGATGTCGGGCGGCATGATGAGCGGCGGCATGATGTCCGGCATGATGGGGAATGGCATGATGGGCAGCACAGCGGCGGCCGATCCGAACCAGCCCTTCGATCAGCGCTTCCTTGACCAGATGATTATGCACCACCAGGGCGCGGTGATGTCGGCGCAGATGATGATTGCCGACTCGGCGCGGCCAGAGCTGCGTGACCTGGCCCAGCGGATCACCACCGCGCAGCAGCGTGAGATTGCGCAGATGCAGCAGTGGCGCAACGACTGGTACGGCGCCAGCAGTACGGGCACGATGCCCAGCATGATGAACGGCGGGATGATCGGCGCCGGTATGATGAACCGCGACCAGATGCGCCAGATGATGGGGGCGAACGCTGATTTCGATCGCATGTTCCTGCAGATGATGATCCCGCATCACCAGGCCGCGATCAGCATGGCCCAGCAGGCGCTCAATCAGGCGGAACACCCGGAGCTCAAGACGCTGGCGCAGAGCATCGTCACGACACAGCAGGCGGAGATTAGCGAAATGCAGAGTTATCTGCGCGACTGGTACGGCGTGCAAGGACAGTGAGGGTGCTGGATAAGATGGCGAACAGGCGGCGATGTGGACCGGCACGGCTTGTCCGGCCGTGTCGCCGCCTATCGTCCCACCAGATCCCGCTACCGACCAAATCGGTTTCACAGGAGGATGCTATGACTGGAACCATGAGCGACGACACATTGCGCGCCCGGCTTGATCTGTCCTATGCGCAGGCCATCGAGCGCGTGACCGCAGCGTTGAAAGAACAGGGTTTCGGCGTTCTGACCGAGATTGATGTCCAGGCGACCCTCAAGCAGAAACTCGGCGCCGATTTCCGCAAGTATACCATTCTGGGCGCCTGTAACCCGCCGCTCGCACACCAGGCGCTGACCACCGAACTGGAGATCGGGCTGCTGCTGCCCTGCAATGTGATCGTGTACGAAGACGACGGTGGAAGCGTGATCTCGATCGCCGATCCAATCGCCATGTTGCAGCTGGCAGACAATCCGTCGCTGGAAAGCGTCGCCACCGAGGCGCGGACCCGCCTCCAGCGTGTGATCGCGGCCCTGAGCAGGTAAGCGAGCTGGTCGAGTGGCCCTCCGGCGCGCTTGCTGGCGCCGGGGGCTGCTCACAGCTCTTCAGCGCATCGCTCTTGGCGCCACAGATTCGCGCTCGCACTTCACCAGAGCGAATCATTGCTGCCGCACGCGCGCGGAACACATCCGGCTCCCGATCTGCTCAGCTACCCCTCAGCCGTTCCTCAGCCCATCCTCAACCACACATATGATAATCAGGTTGAGCGTTTTGTTTCTCCCCTTGGAGCGCGCTGTTGGCTTGTGGCCGCACGCGGCGCGCCCCCAGGGGGTGCAAGGGCTGTTCACTACCCCCAGTTCGTTCAAGCTGAAAGGAGCGACCCATGAATCACAACAGCGATGGTGGCTGGAAGATGTGGCTGCCGATGATCCTCTGCTGTCTTGCGATGATTGGAGCGCTGCTCCTGATCGGGGGATGGCCGCGCTGAGGCGCCAGGAGCTGACATGGTGCTCGCGTTCGCGACGCCAGGGCTGGAATGATAGAGGGAGGTCGGTATGGCTCGCGACTCGATACCCGCGCCTGTGAGCGTGGTGTGGCAGCATACCGTCGCGCTGATCGATCGGCTGTTCCCACCGCCGCGGTCCTTTGCCGTGCGCCTGTGGGATGGAACCAGGCTGCCTGCTCTGGCGCCAGCGTTCACGCTCGTCCTCAACCACCCTGGCGCGCTACGGCGGATGTTCGCGCCGCCCATCGAGCTGTCACTCGGCGAGGCATTCATTTGTGGCGATTTCGAGATCGACGGCGATATCTTCGCCGCCGTCGCGCTGTTCGACGACCTCGCGGCGCGGCAACTCTCGCTCCGCGACCTCGCCACCGTGGCGCGCGACCTCCTGGCGCTTCCAATGCCCGTGGCAAAGTCCGCCGGTCGTGGGCCGGCGCGGCTGCACGGCGCGTTACACTCGCGCGAGCGCGACCGCGCCGCCATCCAGTACCACTACGACGTCGGCAACGACTTCTACGCAGCTTGGCTCGACGCGCGCATGCAATACTCCTGCGCTTACTTTGCGACCGGCACGGAAGACTTGGACACGGCGCAAGAGCGCAAGCTGGACTACATCTGCCGAAAGCTACATCTCAAGCGCGGCGAGCGGCTGCTCGACATCGGCTGTGGCTGGGGTGGCCTGGCGATGTACGCCGCCGAGCGCTACGGCGTTTCTGTCCTGGGCATCACCCTGAGCGAACAACAGGCCTACTACGCGAACGCGCAGATCGCCCGCGCCGGCCTGGGCGCGCGGGCCTGCGTCAAACTGTGTGACTATCGTAGCATCGGTGCCGGTTGGTTCGACAAGATCGTCAGCGTCGGCATGTTCGAGCACGTCGGGGTATGCCGCCTGCCACACTACTTTGCCCACGCGTACCGGCTGCTCAAACCCGGCGGGCTGTTCCTCAACCACGGCATCGCCCGCCGTGCATCGCTGCCCGCAGCGCTCGCCGGCACAGCGGCCTGCTGCGCCCCGCGACGTGCGAGCCGTGAGGCAGGCTGGCAGCGCTCGCTCCGCCGGTGGCTCCTTGGCGAGGGGCAGTTTGCTCAGCGCTATGTCTTTCCCGACGGCGAGCTGGCTCCAGTCAGCGCTGTGAACCTGGCCGCCGAGCGGGTGGGCTTTGAGGTGCGTGACGTGGAGAATCTGCGCGAGCATTATGCCCTGACCCTGCGCCACTGGGTCAGCCGATTGGAGGCGCGCCGACATGAGGTCATCGCGATGTCCGATGAAGCAACGTACCGCACATGGCGGCTGTATCTGGCGGCATCCGCCCACGGCTTCGAGCGCGGCATTATCAGCGTCAATCAGACGTTGCTGTCGAAGGCGGACGGTGGCAAGAGCAGCCTGCCGCTCACCCGCGCTGATCTGTATGTCCACTGATGATGCGCGGCAACCGGCCGAGTCAGCCGCTGTCAGACCGGCCATCCTCAGCCGAACCTCAGCTACGGCTCAGGCGAGACTCAGCGCAGTCGGTGACACTACGCATAGCGATATTATGGACAGTGAGAAAGAGGCACGGTTATGGTTCGAGACCCCGTCTGTGGTATGACGATCGCGGAACAAGACGCATATGCCACGCGCCACATCGGTGGCGCGCAGGTCCACTTCTGTTCGGCCGCCTGCGTGGCGCAGTTTGACGCCGAGCCGCAGCGCTTCTACCCGCCACTCGGTGGCGCTTCCGCTGCCGAGACGGCGGCGGCCCGTGCGTCTGCCGGCCAGGTCCAGGCATCCACGATCGGCGCATCAGGCAGGGCTCTGCGGCGCCCGATCGTCTTTGGCCTGCTGGCCATCCTCGGGTTGCTGGCCTTCTACCTGGGGATTATCACGCTTGCCCAGGGCTGGGCGCACGCCCTGGAGCAACTGGCAGATGACCGCAACTTCATCGGCGCGATCGCGCTCGGCTTCGGCACGCAGGTGGGATTGTTTACCTACCTGCGCAGGCTGCATGCGCACGCCGCGGCTGGCGGTGTGGCCGCCAGCACCGGCACGAGCGCGACGGCGATGCTGGCCTGCTGCGCCCACCATCTGGCCGATATTCTCCCAATCGTTGGTCTCTCCGGCGCGGCGATCTTTCTGAACGCCTACAAGACCCCATTGCTCTGGCTTGGCATTCTGATGAACCTGATCGGAATCGTCTACCTGCTGCGCAAGGTCCGCCAGCAGCGGCAAATGGCCTGTCATACGTCTCTTGTATCAAGGAGTGTTGCATCATGACCGCTCAACCTACATCCAGAAACCCCTGGCGCTGGATCGCCATTGCCGCTATCGTCGCGCTCGTCGCGGCTGGCGGCTGGGTTGCCGGCGCGCGCTTCGGCCAACCCCAGGCCACACAGGCGGCGGCCGGCTTCGACATCGGCCTCGCTGGGAAACCCAAGCCGACCGGCAACGTGCGTGAGTTCCAGCTGGTCGCGAAGGAGGCGCCCTGGGAGATCGCGCCCGGCGTGAGCGTGCCGGCGATCACCTACAACGGCCAGGTGCCCGGCCCACTGATCCGCGTGACCGAGGGCGACACGCTGCGAGTCACGCTCAAGAATGAGCTCAAACAGGCGACCGCTATTCACTGGCACGGCCTGCACGTACCAAACGCAATGGACGGCGTCCCGCCGATCACACAACCGGCGATTGAGCCGGGGCAGAGCTTCACCTACGAGTTTCCAGCCTCGCACGCCGGGACGTTTATGTATCACTCGCATCTGAACGCGGTCGAGCAGATCGATCGCGGGCTGTATGGGTCGATCATCATCGACCCGGCCACGCCGCCGCCCACTCGCTTCGACAAAGAGTTCACGATGATGCTCTCAGCCTGGGACACAACCGCGATGCCGGCAGCGCAGCACGCCATGCCCGATGGCGGCAGCATGGATGGGCAGGATGGCGGCATGGGCGGCATGAACATGAACTATAACTACTTCACGATCAACGGCAAGGCATTTCCCGCCAATGAGCCATGGACCGTGAAAGAGGGCGATCTGGTGCGGGTGCGCCTGATCAACATCTCGAACCTGGCCCACCCGATGCACCTGCACGGCGGCGACTTCACACTCGTGGCGAAGGACGGCGAGCCGATCCGCCCGGAGCTGCAGCAGACGATCAACACCCTTTCGATTGACGCGGGCGAGATCTACGACGTGGTCTTTCGGGCTGACAATCCCGGCACGTGGGTGTTCCACTGCCACGAGCTGCACCACACCGAGAACGACGGCGTTGAGCCGGGTGGGCTGATCCAGGTCATCCAGTACGAGGGCTACACCCCTCCCACTACTGATAGGGCGCCGGCAGCGCCCACCGCGATGCCGGCGAACATGCCGGGGATGACGCACTAATGCGCATGTGAGGTAGACAATCCACCCGTGGGGGAAGCGCCAGGGCAACCGTTGATTGCGGTTGCCCTGGCGTTTGTACGTAGCTCCCCCACGTGCGTGTCATGTGAGATGGCGCCACAGGACTCTCGGTACAGACTCAGGAAACCCACAGGCACGCCTCAGCACAGCATCAGGCAGCGGCAGTACAACAAGAGTCACACAAACGTTGGAGCAGCACATCCGCAGCAGCCTTTAGCTGCGTGCCTTGAACCTCAGGAGGGCAACGCACCAGATCACGAGGAGGTGTGCGATGGCGAATCATTCGAAACAGCTCCACGCCACGGCGGGCGCTTCCGCCCCGATCGCGGCGTCCGATCAGCCCGCTCAAACGACATTGGGAGGTCCACGGCGAGTCTGGGACTGGATCGACGAGCGCCTGGGCCTCGGCGCATTGCGCTACAACGTTCCCGTCCACGCCAACACGTTCTGGTATACCCTCGGCGGCATCACCTTCGTCGGCATCCTGGTGCTGGTCGCGACCGGCATCTGGCTGGCCCAATACTACAATCCAGATCCGGCCGCCGCGCGAGAGAGTGTACTGTATATCCAGAACGTCGCCCCGCTCGGCGACATCATCCGCGGCATCCACGTCTGGACGGCCTACCTGGTGGTGATCACCGCCGTGTTTCATCTGATCCGGATCGTCGTGACGGCCTCCTACAAGATCCCGCGCGAAATCAACTGGCTCATCGGGCTGGGGCTACTCGCCCTGCTGCTCTTCGGCGGGGTGTTCACCGGCACGGTCCTGCGCTGGGATCAGGAAGCCTACGAGGCGATGGTCCACAACATGGAGCTGGCCACCTTCCTCGGCGCCCTCGGCGGATTCTTCTCGGACGCCTTCACTACCAGCGTCCCCATGCTGCCGCGGCTCTACAGCCTGCACGTCAGTATCGTGCCACTCATCCTGGCGCTGTTCCTGATCGCCCACTTCTTCCTGGTCAAGCGCCACGGCATCTCGCCGACCCCGGCCCAGGCCGACGCTGGCGAGGCGCCGCGCGGGCGGCTGCCGAAGGATAAGGAGACCGGCCATTACCCGACCCACCTGCGGCTGATGGTCGGCTACGGTCTGGCGCTGACTGCCCTGGCGGGGATGATCGGCATCGTCTTTCCGCAGGGGATCGGGCCAGCACCTAACCCCATGATGGAGGTCACCAAGCCGCCGTTCCTGTTCTACTGGCTGTATGCCTTCGAGGACTGGTTCGGCGTGACCGGCATCCTCTACGCCGGCGTCGGCCTGTTCGGCCTGCTGGCGCTGCTGCCGTTCCTCGACCGGACGCCGCTCCGTAGACTGCGCCGGCGGCCCATCGTAGCGCTGATCGGGGCGCTGCTGCTCGTGGTGATCGTCGTGCTGTCGATCCTGGTTGCCACCGCGCCGGTGGCCCAGCACCTCGGCTAGTTCAGAAGGAGCAGAAGACCATGAAACGCATCCAGGTGCTTGCACTGTTGATCGCCCTCGCCGCGCTCGTCACGCTGGGAGGAGGTGGTGTCGCGCTGGCCGACGGCGGCAAGGGCGTCACGGTTCAGCCGCTGACCCCCAAACCAGGTGACGTGATTACGGTGAAGGGCGACCTGCTCGGCCCCAACAGCATCGTCGAGGTGCGCATCATCGGCACCGGCGTGGATATCGACCTCGGCGAAGTCCAGGCGGACGAGGAAGGTGACTTCACTGCCCAGTTCCGTGTGCCGGCCGACCTGGCGCCTGGGACCTACCAGGTTCAGGCCACGGGCGCCGAGAGCGCGACGACCGAGATCACGGTGGTCGCCGCTGGCCCCACGTCGTCGGCGGAGATGCCGATGGACCCGGCGATGATGAACGTACCTGTACGCGAGCGGCCGCTCTGGGAGACCATCGCCCTGGTCGCGCTGTTCGGCGCGCTATCGGGGTTGGGGCTGTTCTTCGCCCGCACGGCGCGGCGTGAGCTGGCAGCACGGTAACGGACACTTCGGCGCTGGCGGCCTGCTCAGCCGTGCCAACAGGCTATGGTGAGATGGCGATGAACGGCTCCCGACAGCGCCGCCGCGGACTCAGCAAGCCCACAGCGCCGACTCAGCGCGGAATCAGGTGCGCCGATTATAGTACGACCGATCCAGTATCGGATTCGCCTTTTTTGTCTGGTCTGAATAGTGGAGAAACACGACATGCTCACGATCAACATCGATCCCGTCCTGGTCCACCTGGGGCCATTGGCGATCTCGTGGTACGGCCTGGCAGTGGCCACTGGCATTCTCGTGGGTATCTGGCTCACGACACGGGAGGCTGCACGCAAGGGCCTGCCGGTCGAGCCGGTCATCGATCTCATCTTCTGGATCGCGGGTGGTGGGCTCGTCGGCGCGCGGCTGCTCTACGTGCTCGACCGCTGGCCGGTCTTCGTTGCCAATCCGCTCCAGATTCTCGCCATCCAAACGGGTGGACTATCGATCATGGGCGCGATCGTGGGCGGCGGTCTTACGGCGGCCGTGCTGACCCGCCGGAAAGGGCTGCCAATGCGTCGCTTTTTCGACGCCGCGGCGCCTGGTATCGTGCTGGGTCAGGCGATCGGGCGCTTCGGCTGCCTGTTTACCGGCGACACGCTTGGCCGGCCGACCGACGGAACCTGGGGCATCGTCTATCTCAACCCCATGGCCCGCGCGCCGCAGCTTGGTGTGGCTTACCAGCCGGCCTTCTTCTACGAGCAGCTCTGGGACCTGCTGGTCTTCGCGATCATCTGGCGGATGCGCATGCGAATCTCGGCCGACGGCCAGCTCTTCGCGCTGTACCTGGGGCTGTACGCGGTCGGCAAGTTCGCGATCACGTTCGTGCGGCTCGACCCAGTCTATTTCTGGGGGCTCCAGCAGTCGCACATTGTCGCACTCGGGTTACTCGCGCTCGCCGTCGGCTGGGGGCTCTGGGGGCAAGCACGCCAGCGCGGGATCGGCACGCCGAAGCTGAGCAGTTAGTCGCGCGGCAGCCTGGGGCGCCTGGTGCGAGCGGCGTCCCAGGCCCCGCGGCTCACTCGTATGCAGATGTGCTGCTGTCGCTCTCGCACTGGTGCAAGACCCCACACCGATCCGGCAGATTGGCACGCTGCGACAAATGTCGCAGCCGCCAGTATGACGGCGGTGTAGACTGGTTACAGTGTAAACCCTCTATTCTGTATCAACAAAGGAGACAATGCACATGAAACGGCTCAGAACGCTTTCGATCATCACAGGGCTGGCACTGATCGCCGGTCTGGCTGCACTCCTCGCCGCTTGTGGCGGGCAGAGCGCCCCTATCGCGCCAGCAGCTGGCACGACCCCAGCGTCACCAGCCGCAGTTGGCCCCGTCGCCACGGCTCCGGCTGCGCCAGCCGCAGTCGCCCCAGACACCACGGCTCCGGCCGCACCAGCCGCCGCTACAACGCATGCGGGCATGGTGCAGGGCACGGTCTGGGTGGCCAACGAGTACGGCAACAGCATCAGCGCGATCGATGCCAGCACCAACACGGTCATCACCACGCTGATGGGCGTTGAAGGGCCGCATAATCTCCAGGTGGCGCCGGATGGGAAGAGCGTCTGGGCTGTCAGCGGACACGAGTCGCTTGCGCTGATGATCGACTCGACAACCTACCAGCTGCACGGTACCGTCCCGACCGGCAAGGAGCCGGCGCACATCATTCTCACGCCGGATGGCAAGACCGCCTACGCGACCAACGGTGATGACGATACCGTCACGGCGATCGATGTTGCCACGATGAAGGCGATCGCCACGATTCCGGTCGGCGCCTACCCGCATGGCCTGCGCCCGAGTCCCGACGGGAAGTGGGTGTATGTCGCCAACGCCAAGGGCACGACCCTGAGTGTGATCGAGATCGCGACCAACACCACCGTCACGGATATCGAGGTCGGACAGAAGCCGGTGCAGGTCGCCTTCGCGCCCGATGGCCGCTCTGTCTACTTCTCGCTCAACGCCGAGAACGCCGTCGGGAAAGTCGATGTGGCCACGCGCACGCTGGTCGGCAAGGTGAAGGTCGGCGGCGGCCCGGTCCAGGTCTTTGTGACGCCCGATAACAGATATGTGCTGGCAGCGAACCAGGGCACCAAGGACAACCCCAGCACGACCGTGTCGATCATCGACACGGCGACATTCGCGGTCGTCAAGACCGTGGAGACCGGCACGGGCGCGCATGGCGTCACGATCGACCCGTCGGGCAGGCACGCCTACATCACCAACATCTATGGAAACGACGTGGCGGTGCTGGACCTGGCCGAACAGCGGGTCGTCGCAACGATTCCCGTCGACGCAGGGCCAAACGGGATCAGTTTCGCACCGCTCACACCGGCCGCGGCCCCAGCTTCCGAAATTGCCCTGCCGATGCCGGCCCATGACGACAAGGATATGCCAGACATGCAGCACTGAAGCACGGCTCTCCGTCATCTTCCGTGCTTGGATAAGATGGCTTAAACATCGGCAAGTACGCGACGTCGCAAGAGTTCGAAGCTTGCTCGCCCATAGGCGGTGCGCTTGATCATTTTCAGTCGGTTCACATGCCCTTCGGTGACCCCATTGCTGTGGGGCGATTCTATGGCAGCCCGTATAATTGGCTCTTCCCGCTGGAGCCCATCCGCAAAGCTGACCATTTCACTGATGCCACTTGACTGGCATGCCTCCAACCAGGGAGGCAACCCATCCACAGCCTGTTCTCGCATCAGATTTCTGAATTGCTGTGTCAGTTTTTGCGCCAATGCAACTTCGCTAACCTGACACAGGCGCGCTCGTAGCGCTTTGGCCTCGTCATCAAGCTGCTCATCTTTATGCAGAAGCAACCAGACAAGTCGTCGCGAGGCTGGCAGCGATGTGGTTGTCGACTTCTCTTTCATCTTCGGCTTTAGCGGCTCGAATATCTCGACCTGCCGTGCTGGGCGTCTCCCTGCGGGTGGACGATAATTTGGCAGCAGCGGTCGACGGAGCATTGTCCATTGCACAATCGGACGTACTGAACCACGATAGCCTCGTTCGCGTAGCGCCTGCAACAGGTGTTTGTTCTCGTGCTGGCCGGCATCCCAGCACGCTTGCAGGTCAACCAGGTAGGGGTCAAGAATGCTCTGCTGACGTGGCCGAGCAGGCATTTCTGGAAAGACGTCACTGGCCATATACTTGCGCACACTCTGGCGGCTGATATGCAGCTTACGGGCGATCTGGATGATGGCATCGCCTTCGGCTTGCAACTGCTTCACCTGCGCATATCGGGCATAGCGTCGCGCGCGACTCGCTTGCTGACGAACCTGATCCTTGGTACCACGCCGGGTATCGCGATCAGCGAGCAAGATGGGAGAATGATCGTCAGCGGCAGATGCTGTACGACCGTCTTGCAGCTGAGGCCGCAACCGGTCGAGCATGCGTTCAAGCGCCTCACGCAGGTTGCCGAGTACGTGCCAGCGGTCGGCAACTTGAACAGCCTCAGGTGCGCCTTGGGTCGCTCCCCGAGCATATTCAGTCGACCGATCACGCGTGATAATCTCAACGCCAGGATGCTGCTCAAGCCACGTGGCAACCGTTTCGGCGGTTCTTTCTGGCAGCAGATCCACGACCCGATGCGTGTCGCCATCGATAAGTATCGTGCCATATACTCGACCACGGCACAACGCAAAATCGTCTATCCCAAGCACGCGTGGGGTTGGGCGCAGCTGGAGCGGAGCACGATGAACCAGCCGCAAGATGGTCGCGGGGCTCGCAGGCATCGAAGAGCGCTGACTCTGCCGACATCCAGCTTCACCGCCCAAGGCCAAACCAAGGTCGTGCAAGGCGCTCCTCAATCGTAAGGTGCGTTGCGCTGAAGGCGCCAGCAGACCAGGGAGTCGTTCGGCAAACGTGACGCTTGGGCAGTCAGGATTGAGGCAGCGGAAGCGGCGGACATGGAGAACAAGTCGAAGAGAATAGCCGACCAGCGGCAGATCGCGTGGCGAGCGCGTATAGTACGAGTGGACGCGCGTCGATGTGCAGTCGCACCGAGGGCACTGCGCGGTTGGGCTCGCGGCTGTAGCGGTTACTGTAAGACGGGTTTCGTCCAGCTGCATATCCATAACGGTAAAGCCAGGAAGCAGAAACGCCAAAGGATGGGTTACGTATGTCACAGAAGGCTCCACTAGGAAAATCTACGGAACCCTGTAGTATACCTGGTTGAAGCCTGTTCTGCTCAAGCACGAAAGATGACGGAGAGCCAATCTATTTTACACCCTCTCGCGCTTTGGTCTCATGTCTGTATCGCTGAAATGACCTGGGCAATCATGTGCCGCGTAGGAATACTTCACGGCTACAAAGCTATCAATTCAGACCTGCAGCGCCTCTGAGGAGGCGCGACTCCCTGACTGTATGTTGTTGCTATCACTGCGTTTGTCGCCCACGCGGCGCCGCGTTTTGTACCATTACCCCGCGCCCGCGCTTAAAGGCTGAATCACCTCATCGACTTCATTGGACTGCTCCCGGCCTCTGCGTCCAGCACCTCCCGTACCTTGCGTGCAAATGCCGCTGGTGTAAAAGGCTTGGAGAGAAAGTTTGTCCCTGGCTCCAGTTGACCGTGCTGGACGATCGCATCGGTGGCGTACCCCGAGATGAACAACACTTTGATGTTAGGATCCACGCTGGTCACCTGCTCGACTAGCATTTTTCCACCCATCTGGGGCATCACCACATCCGTGATGAGGAGAGCGATGGTCGCCCCTGCATATTCGTGTGTGATTCGCAGAGCATCGACGCCATTCTCGGCCTCCAATACGGTATACCCCTGCTCCTGAAGGATATGGAGCGCGACCTCGCGCACCAACGGCTCGTCTTCCACCAACAGCACTGTCTCTGTTCCTCGCGGCACGAGCGCATCATCGGCACTCCAGGACTGGATATCCGCTGGCTCATACACTCGTGGAAGGTAAATCTTGAAGGACGTGCCATGGCCGAGTTCACTATAGACCCAGATGTTCCCGCCATGCTGCTTGACGATGCCATAACAAGTTGCTAGTCGGGCGATGTGCTAGTTAAAATGGTTTGACATTCGAGCCTCCAGGTGCTACAGAGAGACTCTCTGACGGTCAGCTCTTTCACACCTGGAGGATTGTGATGATAACCGATTTCGATGACTTTGTGACGT
>LJCR01001798.1 GCA_001399705.1 Kouleothrix aurantiaca | reverse complement strand
TCGCTAAGTGGTCCACTCGCGCCACACAATAGTAATTCTGCATAACTGCGGCTGGCGCTTAGTGGCGGCAAACTTTCGCTCAAAAAGACATTCAGCAAGTCAAGTGGACTCCATCCGATAACAGCAGTTGTCAGTTGAATGAGCGTGCCGGTGCGTTCCATCAGTGGATTGGAGAGCGCAGTGGCCCAAACGGTGTATGACCGATTCGCATCTGTGGCTTGCCAAAGCTCGGATTGAACAAGCTTCTCCAAATTGCGGCCATAGGGCTGATCTGCAAACGCACTTCCAATCAGTTCAGACGCAGTTTGCCCAAGCAACTGACAAGCAGCCGGATTGATATAGTCAATAGCGCCAGCCAAATCAAGCAAAATAATTGCAAAGGGAATGTAGTCAAGTGGCGTGGTGGAATTGTCTGCAAAAACGTTCGCCATAACGACCTCGTAGAAACAAACTGATGCATATCGGTCAGGTGTAGTATAGAGACTATCCATTCGATAGATGCTTGATGAGACGCGGGCTAACGCTCGCGCATCAGCCGCGCCGCCACTGTAGATCGGTACAGCCTTCAAGCCAAATCTACGTGTCAAAATCACCCTGATCTTGTGGCCGCATAGCGGCGTCGGACTGCATGCGCATGTTGGAGCGCACCGCTTCTTGCCATGCACATACGAACGAGACACACGTCTTTATGGGTTGAGACAGACGTTCGAGCTTGCACTGGCTTCCTACATCGTCGGAACGAGAACAGCCTTATGCTTGGCTCAACACAGACATTCCACATTGCGTACTTCAAGAGGCTTTAGCCGCCGATACCGACCTGTGGGCGTAGCGCGGTTCGTGAGCGATCGTCACGTAAGCACCCAGGTTCGCATTGCTGCGCCAGCAGGAGTCCAAATAGTGACAGCCATACTTACCAGCACGATCAGTAGGCTTGTCCAAACGAGTTTGTCTGGCTGTCTCAAATGTATCCAGCAAGGTCGGAGGAGTAGAGCTGTGGCAAGTGCGAGCAGGGGAAACAGCACTGGACTCAAGAGCATCAGCAGAAAGATGAGCCAGCCAAATGGCGAAAGCCAGAACGGTGGAAGATATTCCACCGTATCATGAGTGAGGATATCATTGCTGGTGTAGTGATATGCTCCGGTGATGAAGAATGGAACAACGACGCCACCAAGAACGAAAATGATGCAGAGGGCAAGAAAAATGAACCAAGCGCGAAAGCGGCGAAAGGAGATTGGCAACTTGTTTGGAGAATAGATCATGTTTGTCTAATCTACTAGACGTTTTCAAGCCAGAGCATAGCAGAGGCTTTGGGTTATTGCAATGAAGAATGTCTTACTGACGAATGAAAGATGGAGAGAGATTGGTGCGCTCCAACGCCTTGCGCTTCAGCGGCGGCGCACTCATAGATCGGGACGGCTTTCGGGCTGATTCCAAGTTTCGAAAAAGCCCCGATCTTGCGGGCGCGAAGCGCCGTCCGCTGCAAGCGCTTGTTCGGCCGC
>LJCR01001799.1 GCA_001399705.1 Kouleothrix aurantiaca | reverse complement strand
TTGTTGGCCATTCCATACAGTGCTGCATAAAAAGTGCTGAGTGTTGAGTTTACGCTTTCTCAACACTCAGCACTCAAAATTCAAAATTAGTCCGAATAGCGCTCTTCCAGCCATGGATCGGCGTTGTTGTTGTAGCCGTAGCGCTCCCAGAAACCAAGCTGGTCTTCCGACAGGAACTCAATGCCGCGCAGCCACTTCGCGCTTTTCCAGAAGTACTTCTTGGGCACAAACGAGCGCAACGGGTAACCGTGATCGGGGGTCAGCTCCTGGCCGTCGAACTTATAGGCCAGCATCGCCTCGTCTTCAAGCATAATTTCCAGCGGCACATTGGCGGTGAAACCCTGCTCGCAGTGGAACAGAATGAACTTGGCGCTCGGCTTGAGCGACGGGATGTGCTTAAGGAACTCGGTGAACTTCACGCCTTGCCAGCGCGTATCGAGCTTGCTCCAGCGCGTCACGCAGTGGATGTCGGTCACAACTTCGGTGGTGGGCAGGGCGCGGAACTCCGCGAACGAGAAGCGCGCCGGGCTTTCGATCTCGCCCCAGACGCGCAGATCCCAGGTGTTCTCGAGATCGCGGTAGCTCGGCACGCTGCCATAGTGCAGCACCGGGAACTTCTCGGTCAGGTACTGGCCGGGCGGCACCCGATCCTCAACCTCGGGCGCGGTGCGGTCGTATTTTTTGCGAAATGCGTTGAACATGCTAAGCAGCTCCTTTATGAACTACGCCGGTATGGGCCAGTGGCACTCTATTGTCTCATATGCTCCGCGAATGTTACACCAAAGAATACGAATTGAGGCAGCAGTTTAGATGTAGCCGTTCATAGCAAAGCGCGATCCGTGGGTTGCCCCAGTGATCGCGCTTGCGACCCACGCGCATCGCGGGCCGGGTGTCTGCATAAATCCGCGCCGTAGAAAAGCGCGTTAGAGAAGCTGAAGCTCAAAGGCCGAATGCACGCTTTTGGTGCGACGGTAGCGGGCGTAGCTGGCAATATCGTGCAGCAGCCCTTGAATTTTGTCGCGCTCGAATGGCTCGTTGTAGCTCTGGGCCAGGCTGCTCAGCGCCGTCACGCGCTCAGCGCGCGGCCGGTAGCCATACACAGGCTCGGCACCGCTGGCGGTTTCGCTGAGAATGCCGTCTTCGGCCAGTTCGTGCAGCGCCTCGCGGAGGCTCCAGATATCGCGGTAGATGCGGTTGGCAAGTTCGCTGGCGCTGCCGTGCAGCTGCGGGTTTTCGTGGAATAAGAGGCAAAGCTGCAACTTGATCGGCGAGTCGATCACCTGCTCAAGCAGGTGCTGGATGCATGTGTCGAGCATCGACAGTCTCCTTTCGAGGTCTACATTGACCTCTGTGCACGCCCCCGACCGTATGCGAAGCTAAGCTTCTCCATACGACGCAAGAAGCTTGCCATTGGGTAGATTGAATTATGATATGTTGAGTAGAGGTGGGATGCTGCGGCGGCACGGGCGCGCATTTCGTGGAATTATACTATATTCTTG
>LJCR01001797.1 GCA_001399705.1 Kouleothrix aurantiaca | reverse complement strand
ATGCCATGCAGGTCGGCATACTCCGCGATCCACTTCAGCTCGGCCAGCCCGCCCACGTCGGCCGGGTCGGGGCCAACCACATTGACGGCGTGCTTCTCAATCAGCTCCTTGAAGTTCTGGCGCAGGTAGAGCTGCTCGCCGGTGTGGATGGGCGTCGGGCTGCTGCGCGTCACCTCGCGGTAGACGTCGGCCAGCGCGTAGGGCGTGTAGTCGCCGGTGATCAGGTCTTCGAGCCAGAGGATGTGGTAGGGCTCCAGCGCGCGCCCGAGCCGAATCGCGTCGGTCACGGTCCAGCCCGGCCCGCAGTCGAGCGCCAGCCCGATCTCGTCGCCCAGCACCTCTTTCATCGCCGCCACGCACTCCACCACGTGGTTCATCCCGCGCTCGGTCATCAGGCCGCGGTTCGGGTGCGGCGGGCCAGTCACCACATCGCCATAGAAGAAATTCGGCACCTTGCTCGGCATGGGGCTGTGGAAGCCGATCGCCTGCTTGATGATCGTGAAGCCCTGCGGCGCGGCCTTCATTTTGGCCACGTCATTCGCGTAATCCTGGGGCGTGTGCCCCAGCATCTCGAAGCGCACGCCCCCATTGTAGATCCGCACGCGGTCGCGCACTTTGCCGCCCAGCAGCTTGTACACGGGGATACCGGCCGCCTTGCCGGCGATATCCCACAGCGCCATCTCGATCGCGCTCACCGCCGCGCCCCACGGCTTGAAGCTGCCCATGCGGCGAATCTTCTGCATCACCCGCTCGACGTTGGTTGGGTCTTCGCCGAGGATGTAATTTTTGTAGAACATGACGTGCGGCTTGAGGTAGGGTTTGAACGACTCCGCCTGGCCCAGGCCGTGGACGCCTTCGTCGGTTGTGATGCGCACAATCGGGTTGTTGCCGATGATTGCGCATTTCAGGTCGGTGATTTTCATGGTCGCTCCGCTAGGTTACGCCACCAAGGCACAAATGACTTGAATTTTCGCCTGCCCTTCGGCAAGCTCAGGAAGTTCGGCAGCAAGGTACCTTTGATTATGTTTGTGTACGTTTTCCGCGCTACGCGCGGAAAACTTACACAAAGAAAGTAGGCACTGCTCTGCCGAAAGCCAAGCTCGCTCACTGAGTAGATGCTGAGCATGCAAAATCTTGGTGCCTTGGTGTCTTCGTGGTTAAAAACTCCGTCAGGCAAGCTGCACGCGCAGCGTCTTGATCTCGAACGGGCGCACGCTGAAGCGCACTTCGTTGCCCTGCACCTCGGCCGGGCCAAGCTCGCGCTCCAGCAGGTCGGTTTCGGTGGCGCTGGCAACCGCCCGCCCGAAGCGCAGCACCGCCGGCCCGCGCTGGTTGTGCGCCTCGTACAGCCGCACGATCAGCCCGTTGCCGTCGTCGGCGGCCTTGACCGTCTCGACCACGATGTTGTCGGTTGGCGTGCTGAGGAACGACTCGGCGGCGCTGACCGTGCCCGCGACCGCGCGCAGCGGTGCGTTCAGCTCGTAGGCGCGGCGTGTCACCT
>LJCR01001794.1 GCA_001399705.1 Kouleothrix aurantiaca | reverse complement strand
TGCTACTCATGGACAACTCCTTACTGAACAGGGTTGGCAACTCGTCAGTATAGGCGAAGTCTGTGAGTAGCGCACATCGCACTCCAGACTGAACTGTCAACCGTTTTGGAAAGTGTTAGCTACTCAGGTGCTGAGTGTTGAATGCTGAGTGTTACGATTTGCGGCGCAAAGAATGCCGCGCTGTAGCAGAGAAAATTTTTATTACTTCATATGCCCCGCTAAGAAAAAGCAAAACATGCCTGCTACAGAGAACACGGAGACCACCGATTGTATTATCTCACTCAGTGACTTCTGTGCGCTCTGTGGCTCGGTCGTTACAGCAGGTTGCAGTCGGCAGAAGGCAGTTACATTTTTCGCTCTACAATGCGTTTCTCGCCAGTACTTGAATGGTCAATGGCTCTGCAAACCGCTGTAGTACAAACAATGGCGGAAAAATAAAAGGCTCTGCATGGCATAATTTGCCGCGCAGAGCCTTTTCATGATATGTGTTGTTTTTAGAGTTCGGCGCTGTCCAGCCAGTCGCGCCAGGGTTGCAGCGCGCTCGAGTCGGGCGTGTCGTCCTGCTCGTGCGCCTCGAACGAGGGGTGGAGCTGCGCATCCGCAGCCGGCGGGAACACTTCAGCCGGCGCGCTGTCGTCGTAGTCGCCCAGGCGCAGCATTTCGCCCTTGCTGCCGCTGTGCAGGGCGTATTCGTCGCCCGGCTCAAGCACCAGTTTCGCGTATTTGGGGAACCAGCGCATCACAAAGCGCCGGCTGCATGTCGGGCAAAACCACTCTTCTTCGCCGGATGGCAGCGTGCGCGTTAGCTGCATTTCGTGCCGTGCTGGCTCGTTCATTGCTTGCTCCTTGCCGTATCCATCAGCCACAGCTGCGTGATTATAGCACGTGTGTATTTTCAGGCAGCCGCCAGCATTGTAGCGAAATTCGTACCAAGCGTATGCAAACCTTAGGAAAGGGCTTTGTGAAAGCGCACGCGGTGCTCGCCGGGGCCGTCGTAGTCGCGCGCCACCGGCACGCCGTTGACCTCGTCGTCGCCTGGTTCCATCGCAAAGCCCATGCGCGTGTGAAAGGCGATCGAGGTGCTGTTGACGGGCGAGGTGATGCAGCGCACCGCCCGGCAGCCACGCGACCCAACCGCAGCAAAGAAGCGCTGGTAGAGCTTGCGCCCAAGCCCGTGCGCGCGGTAGGCCGGGTGCACGCCGACGAAATGAATATATGCCTCCTGCGGGTTGGCCTGCGACACAAAGCCCACCAGAAAAGCGATGATCTGCCCGCCATCTTCGATCGCAAAGCTGGTGGGGCCGAAATGTTCGAAGAACAGGTGCGGCAGCAGGCCAGCCATCGAGCGCCCGCCCACCAGTCGTTCACCACCGCCGTGACGGGCGCGTGATCACGCGCTTCCAGCTGCCGAATGTTCATCTTACCGCTCCTCCGCATCTGCATCGATCACATGGCCCTCGGCGGCGCGCACCAGCCGATCCCAGATCGCCAGCCCCACCCCGGC
>LJCR01001795.1 GCA_001399705.1 Kouleothrix aurantiaca | reverse complement strand
ATGTAGTACTACACAGCAAAAACACACAGCCCATGCCATCACTGGCATGGGCTGTGTGCGAAAACGGGAAGCTAGTTGACGTTAACGACGACGTCGCTGGCCCCGACGAGCACATTCTCATCGGTGCGCACCTGCACGCCGCCGAGCAGCACGCGGCCCGCTGCCGGGGCGGCATTCACCGTCACGGTGCCGGGCGCCGTCCACGACGAGCCAGACGCATGCAGCGCATTGGCGTCCGTCACAGCGACGGAGCCAAACGCCGGGTTGACGAACACGTCGACGTAGTTGAAGGTCGTCGTGCCAGCCGGGACCGAGTAGCCATCGACCAGCGCGATGTATGTGGCAGCAACCGGGTTGTTGAGTGTCACCGACTCTTCCGAGTCGCCGTCGGCGCTCTGGCCCACGAGCACGCAGCCTGGGGCGCAGCGATACAGGAACAGGTCCAGGTCGGCAGCCGGGTCCGAAGGCCCGCCAATCGTAACGCGCAGCGAAGTCGAGCCTGCGGCGACGTTGATCTGGTACTGCTTCTGCTGCAGGTTGGCAATCGTCTCAACGCTGCGCTTGGCACTGCCGAGCGCGCCTGTGCCAACGATCCGGCCAGTGAATGCGCCATACAGGTTGGTCGCGGTCACGTTGATCGGCGTCACGCTGCCGACCGTGGCGCTCACCGGGTTCGGGCTGACCGACACGTTCGCGCCCAGGATCGATGCGCTGAGGGTGAAGTTCGAGACTGCCGTGTCGGAGGTGCGGCGCGCGTCCACAGCCAGCTCCCACACGCCCGGCAGCGGGTTCGAAACCGTGCGAGTGGTGCCGTTGCAGGTGTTGCCGGGCTGGGCCGGAACATAGCACGACGAGCTGGTCTGCTCCGCCTCGGCCGGCAGGCCATACGGGTCGAAGCGCATAAAGCGCACCTGGCCGGTGGTGCCCGTCAGGCTGACTTTAAAGGCAGGTGTGCCGGCCGGGATGTTGTAGAAGAAATGCAGGGTCTGGTTGCGGCCAACCGTGCCGGTGGTGGTGGACGAGAAATTATTGGCTGCGGTGAACTGATTAGCCACAATCACCGTGTTCATGGTCTGGAAGTCGACGCCGGCTGTCTTGGTGTCTTCGAGGTTCATGATCGCCGAGTAGGTGCCCGGGCCACCAACCTTGACATTCACCTTGAACTTCACTTCCTGGTTGAGCGGCAGCGTGACTTTCGCAGGCGCGCTGTAGCTCGACACGTCGCCAACAAACTTGACGTTGTAGGTGATCGAGCCAGCCGCTCCCGAGGTGCGTTTGAACGTGAACTCGCGCACCAGCGTCGAGTTGGCCGCCACGCCTTCGCGCTCGTAGATGCCGATGCCGACGTTCGGCGTGATCAGGAAGCTGCTCAGCGCGGTCTTGACCGGCACCGACGCGCTGATCTCAACCGGCTTGAGGTTCTTGCGCAGCATGTTCCAGGCGCTCTGCACCTTGATCAAGCCATTGCCCTGGTCGTACGCCTCGAAGCGGTCCTTGTCCAGGT
>LJCR01001796.1 GCA_001399705.1 Kouleothrix aurantiaca | reverse complement strand
GTGTGGTCGGAACGCGCGTCTTCATCGGCGGCGTGGATGGCATCATGTACGCGCTCGAAGCGAAGACCGGCCGGCTTTCATGGAAATTCGACACCAGCAGCCAGATCACCTCGTCGCCGCGCTCCGACGGCGGGAAAATCTTCTTTGGCGCAGCCGACGGCCTTGTGTATGCGCTCGACGCCGGCACGGGCAGTCTGCTCTGGAAATTCCAGACCAACGGCCCGGTTGTCTCGTCGCCCGCCGTGCAAGAAGGCATTGTGTATATCGGCTCGATGGATCATCAGGTCTATGCCCTGCGTGCCTAGCTGTTTGAGTTCTCAGTTTTGAGTGCGCACGATCGAACTCACCGCTCATAGCGTAGAACTCACGGAGTGATTGATGTCGTTCATCAGCAAGCTATTCCGCAAAACCGAAAGCGACGCCGAGGCAGCACCAGGGCAGGCAAGCGCCGAAGACGCGCCCGAAGCTGAAGCGCAGGCTGTCGCAAGCGACACGGGCGCCGCAACCGAAACAGAAGCGCTGCCGCCCGCTCGCGAAACAGGCAGCGAGCCTGCAGCGGAATGGTGGGAAAACTCTGCGCCGATTGACGAACCAAGTTCGGCGCTGGCCCCAGGCACAGCCGGCGATCAGGCGCCTGCCTACGAGGGCGAGCAAACCGATGAAACGTCGGCTGGCCTTGGCACCCAGCCACTCCTCGAGCCAGGCCTAAGCGCGGCCCCCAGCGACGCGCCCGCACTCGCCGACGAGGACACCACCCGCCAGCTCGCCAAAGACAAGCTGCCAACGCTCGCCGCGCTGCGCTCGCAACGCGGGCTGGCTTTTGCCGGGCTGCGCGACATTGGGCGCGTGCGCAGCATCAACCAGGACAGCATTTTTGGCATGCTCAGCACGCTGCCGCGCGAAAGCAATGATCTGCCGTTTGGCATTTTTGTTGTTGCCGACGGCATGGGCGGCCACCAGGGCGGCGAAATTGCCAGCCGCCTGGCGATCAGCACGGTGGTGCAGCACATTCTGGCCGAGCTTGTCGTGCCGACACTTGCCGACAGCAGCACCGAAGCGCTTCAGCCACTCCTTATTGAAGCGGTGCAGACCGCCAACCGCACGATTTGGGAACATGCGCAAACGCTTGGATCGGACATGGGCACCACCTGCACTGTCGCGCTGATGCTCGGCCACGCGCTCTACCTGGGCCATGTCGGCGACTCGCGCGCCTACCTCGCCACGCCCACCGGCCTGCGCCTGCTCACCAACGACCACTCGACGGTTGGGCGGCTCATTCAGGTTGGGCAGCTCGATGCCTCCGAAGCGCGCGAACACCCGCTGCGCTCGCAGTTGTACCGCACCGTCGGCCAGCAGCCCGAAGTGCTAGTCGACTTCAGCTACCAGCAGCTTGGCGACGCCACGCACCTGCTGCTCGCCAGCGACGGCCTGTGGGGCATGATCGATGACGACATTCTGCTGGACGTGTTGCAGCATCACCCCTGGCCTCAGGATGCCTGTAACG
>LJCR01001792.1 GCA_001399705.1 Kouleothrix aurantiaca | reverse complement strand
GATCATCTTGATGCCATGCGCTTCGATCGGCAGCATGCGCGCCTGGCCGTCGGGGCCAGTGGTGGCGGCGGGCGTCTGCCCTTTGGTGCCAAGCATGAGCGGCACCGAGGGGCCATAGATGTCGGCGTCGAGCAGGCCGACGCTCGCGCCTCCTGCGCCAGCGCCACCGCCAGGTTCACTGCGACAGTGGATTTACCCACGCCGCCCTTGCCGGCAGAAACGGCGACCACGTGGCTCACGCCCGGAATGGCGGCCTTGTCGAGCACGCCGCCGCGCGGGCGCACCATCGCGCTGAACTCAATCGTCACCGCGCTGCGCGGCACCCCGGCCACGCGCTCCAGCGCGCCTTCGCATTCGTCTTTGATCTGGTCTTTCAGCGGGCATGCTGGCGTCGTCAGCTCCACGGTAAACGCCTCGCGCTCGCCGTCGATCACCAGATTCTTGATCATGTTGCGCGACACCAGGTCGCCGCCCAGCTCGGGCTCCTGCACCGTTCGCAGCGCGCGCAGCACTTGCTCTTCGCTGACGCGCCCCCCATTCCCACGCGAGAACAGCCCCATTGGTTTCCTCAATCATATCGATGCGCCGGCACCGCCGGGCGCAAGAAGGATGCATCGTGCAGCGGATCGCTGCCAGTATACCACCATTACGAAAGTGTTTACTATCGAAAGCCGACAGGCTCAGCGCCGCTCGGCCTCGCTCGAAAGCCAGGCTGCCACGGGCTGGCCGTGCGCCAGATGCTGCTGCACAATCTCCCTGACGGCGGCCGGCGTGAGCTGCGAGTAGTGGTACGGGCCCGGCCAGATCGTCAGGTTCGGCGCGTAGTCGCAGCGATCCTGGCAGCCGCTCACCCGCACGTCCACTTTATCGTCGAGGCGCTGCGCCCACAGCTCATCTTCCAGCGCGCGCAGCAGGGCATCGCGGCCGCGTGGCGTGCATGTCGAGCCGCCACAAAGATAGATTCGATACAGCGTATCGCCCATTTTCCGCATCTGCTTGGCTATTCAACAGATGAGTATTGTACCACTACTTCGGTGGTGATTGAGTTACAGCGCCTTCCGGTTCAGACGATTTCAGCGTTGCGTGGTGAGCATCCTGAGTGCGGTGCAGCCACATATCGAAGGGTGCGAACGCGGCAAAACTGCACCCTTCGATACGGTCTGCGAGTACTCAGGGTGCTAGAAAAACGTTGCGACTACCCGCCACGTGTACGCCAACAACGCACTGCGCACTACCCGTTGCAACGAGGAGTGCGTAGTTTCAGGCCAATCGCGATGGTGTGGTGCGTTACGGCTTGCCGCTGAGCTCGCGGCCCAGCAGGCCCAGCAGAACATCATAGGGCGGCTGGTTTTCCGGGTGGAACTCAAAGCGCGCCCGCTCGAAGTGCTGCGTCAGGTACTGCTGGCCGGTGGTCGGGTTGGTCTCCATCGTAGCCTCGGAAAGCGGCAGACCAAACAGCGCCAGGCTTTCGTTGAAGCTCGACCCGCGCCGGCCGTCGAACCCCA
>LJCR01001793.1 GCA_001399705.1 Kouleothrix aurantiaca | reverse complement strand
GTGTGTTCGCGCCCTTTAGCGCTCGACGTCGTCGGGGTGCGCCTCGATAGCGACGCCGTAGCCCTCAAGCGCGGCGCGCGCCCGCGCAATGCCGCCCCGCGCCTCGCGGATGCCAAAGAACACCTCGGGCGGCGCAAACGCGCTACCGACGATCGCCAGCCGCCGCAGGTGCGCGCTGAGCGTGCTGCGGTGCCGCGCCAGCAACTCTTGCTGCTCGGCAATCTCTTCCTCGCGGGTGGGCGGGCGTGCTGGCGTGGATGGCGCCGTGCCATAGTAGTTATTATTGGTCGTGCCATAGTTCGCGCCCATCACACTGCCGTGGATCGTGCCACTGTTATTGACCGTGTTTTGCACGCCCGCATGAGTCAAGCGCGCGCGCTCCTCGCGAAGCTCGGCAATTTTCGTCCGCAACGAATCAAGCACCACCTCAGGGAGCGGCTGGCTCAGGGTCGCTTCGAACTCGGCAATTTTCTTGTCCAGCTCGGCAATCGTCGTCATGGTCGGCCTCGTACTGTGTGCGTGCGAGTACACCGAGACATTGCGTGCAAACAATGCAAAGAAACGGCAAGCGCCAGAAGTTGCGCAGAAACGCTGGGTGCGCATATGATAGCAGAAATCGCAGCAGCAAGCATGCCCGCGCGCAGGAGAATTGTATGAACAGCAGCCCTTTTTTCGCCCCCACTGCCTTCAACGCCGGCGAGTTCGTTATTCGCGCCTACAAGCCCGGCGACGGCGCGGCACTCCAGCGCGCCGCCACTGCGTCATACAAGCACCTGCGCCCGTGGATGCTCTGGGCACGACCCGATCAAAGCGTGGAAGAGTCGGAGCAGATCTGCCGGCGCGCAGCCGCACGCTACCTGCTGAACGAGGATTTCACCCTTGGCATCTGGCTGGGCGACGAGCTGGCCGGCGGCACGGGTTTCCACCTGCGCGGCGGGCCACTGGAATTGCGCAACGCCGAGATCGGCATGTGGATCAGCGGGGCGCGCGCCGGCAGCGGGCTTGGCACCCGCGTGCTGGGCGCGCTGCTGGCCTGGGGCTTCACCGACTGGGGCTGGGAACGAATTGAGTGGCGCTGCGACGCGCGCAACATCGCCAGCGCGCGCGTGGCCGAAAAGAACGGCCTGCGGCGCGAGGGCACGCTGCGCGCCGATGCGCTCGATGTGGCCGGCGCGCGCCGCGACACGCACATCTACGCGATTCTGCGCAGCGAGTGGCCGGGCGCCTGACGACTGACGAACGACGACTGACGACCGGAATTTGAACCGCAAAGTACGCAAAAGGGGTGTAAGGTTGAAGGTTGCAAGCGCTTGGTTCTCAGTTCTTGGTTTGCGCTCTTTGCGGTTCAAGCTACTGCCTCCTGCCAACCGCACACTGCCTCCCGCTCACGCCTTCACCCCACGGATCAGCGCGGTGGGCACGCTGAACGAGTAACCTTCTTCGAGCGCCAGGGCAGTGCGAACCTCGCGCGGCGCGCCGTCGATCAGCGCGCGAATTTGTGTGAT
>LJCR01001791.1 GCA_001399705.1 Kouleothrix aurantiaca | reverse complement strand
GTGCTGCGGAGAAAGCAGGTTTACTTTAGCGCGTTGCCGCACTCGGTGCAGAACTTCGCGCCGGCCTGCGCTGCGGCGCCGCACGTGGGGCAGGCAGGAGCGCGCAGCGAGTGGCCGCATTCGTTGCAGAATTTGGCGTTTGCGATGACCGACGTGCCGCACTGCGGGCAGTGCTTGGTTTGCGGTGTAGCTGGCACGCTTGGCGCGGGCGCGGGCTGCCGCGCAGGGGTGAGCGCATTGCCCATCACTGCGCCGAGGTTGATGCCAACGCCCAGGCCCACGCCCGCGCCGGCCAGGTTGTTGCCCCCGGCGCGCGCGGCATCTTGCAGCGCCTCGGCAGCCTTGAAGCGGGTGTAGCCATCGATGCCACCCATGGCCGCCACGCCGCCGGCCTGATCGAGGCGCTGCTCAAGCTCCTCGGGCATGGTGATGGTGTTGATATAGAAGCGCACCAGCTCCAGCCCCAGGCCGGCGAAATCTTTCTTCAGCGCATCGTGGGCCGCCTCGGACAGCTCGTCGTACTCGGTTGCGAGATCCACCACCGAAAGCTTGCGCTCGCGCATCCACTCGGCGATCACATCGGCCACGCGCGCGATGATCGAGCTGCGCAGCTGCTCTTCGACATCCTGCACCGTGTAGCGCCCGCGCGTGCCCACCACCGAGGTCAGCAGGCGGCGCGGCTCGGCCACCTGGATGATGTAAGTGCCGAACGCACGAATGCGCACCAGGCCAAACTGCGAATCGCGCATGGGAATGGGCTGCGGCGTGCCCCAGCGCATGTCGGTGTGCTGCTGCAAGCTGACGTAATAGACATCGGCGCGAAACGGACTTTTGTTGCCGAATGGAATTTTGATCAGATCGACCAGCAGCGGGATATTATTTGTGGTCAGCGTGTGCCGGCCGGGGATCAGCATGTCGAGAAAGCGGCCATCGCGCGCGAAAAAGGCAAGCTGCCCTTCACGCACAACGCACTGCGAGCCCAGGCGCAGCTCGCCCGAGCCGTCGGGTGGGACGCGTGCGGCGAGCACATTGCCGGTGGGGTCGAGATATTCGACGAGATCGAGCAAGGCCATGACGTTTCTCCTCGATGGTGCATTGTTCGCTCAAACGGTACTGTTCGGGTACCGCTGCGATCTACGCAAAAGGTGCGCGCAGGTTTCCGCTAGACCAGCCGAATACTGTAGTTCAGTTGCCGCAACGCATCTTGCAGGCCATTTTGCAGGGTTGCACGGGTTTGAATGCGACTGAAATCGATGCCCACCCCCACCAGCGTTTGCGCGATTTCCGGGCTGATGCCAACCAGAATACTATTGCAGCCCAGCAGCTGCGCCGCCTGAATTGCGCGAATGAGGTAGCTTGCCACGCCAGTGTCGACAACTGGCACGCCGGTAATGTCGATAATCACGACCTGCGCGCTGGTGCGGCCGATCGAGTCAAGCAGACTTTCCATGACTTGAAGCGCGCGCCGGCTTTCGATTACGCCCACGAGCGGCAGCAGCAAAATAC
>LJCR01001790.1 GCA_001399705.1 Kouleothrix aurantiaca | reverse complement strand
CGATTACACCGTCGCCCGCCACCCCACCAGTTTCCCCTATGTGCCAGGTTTTCTATCGTTCCGCGAAGCGCCAGCCGTGCTCGAAGCCCTGGCGCAGCTGCGCGTGCGGCCCAGCCTGCTGATCTGCGACGGGCAGGGTATTGCGCACCCGCGCCGCTTTGGCATCGCCAGCCATGTCGGGCTGCTAGCCGATTTGCCCTCGATTGGGTGCGCGAAATCGCTGCTGACCGGCCGCCACGCGCCGCTACCCGATGAGCGCGGCGCGACCGTGCCGCTGCTGAATCGTGGCGAGCAGATCGGCGTGGCGCTGCGTTCGCGCGCTGGCACCAAGCCGCTGTATGTTTCGCCCGGCCACCGCGTGGGCATGGAAAGTGCCGTGCGCTTTGTGATGGCCTGCCTTACCAAATATCGCCTCCCCGAAACCACGCGCGCCGCCGACGGCCTGGCCTCACATGGCCGCGTCCCGCAAATTTCCAACCAACGCCAGTTCGGCGAAGAACTGTAGAAGGCGTTCGTCCACTATCAAGAAAGCAATGCGGAAATCAGGGAAAAGCTCAGCACTGCAATCCCCAATCCCTATTCCCCATCTCCCAACCCCTACGCTGAAAGCGCACTACGAAGCGCCCGCCAGCGGCACAAACAAGCGCTCAATCCCTTCTTGCAGCTCGGCCAGCGGGAACGAGCGGTGATCGCGCGGCGGGATCAGGAAGTTCTGGCGGTGCAAGGCACGAATCACCTGGTTGATGCCGTTATTCGAGTCGCTGATGTTATAGGGCGCCTCGCGCAGGTTCGTGCCGTTCGGCATCACCCCCGCCATCGCCAGCCGCATTGCGTGAAACTGCTGGCTCGTCGCGGTGAACGACACAAAGTGCAGGCCCGCCGCCGGGCGCTCGCTGTACTGATCGAGATCCGGGTTCGATGTCCACGCAAACGGATTGTCGAACGTGTTAAAGTCGTCGCGCAGCGAGATTGGCGTGCCGGCCGCCCACACGCGCCCGTAGGCATCGGTGGTGTTGGCGCTGAGGCGATTGGCCTGCTGGATCGTTGCGTTGTGCCCAAGCACCTGGTAGGTGGTTGCGTCACCAGCGACATCGACGGGCTGCGAGCGGTGATCTTTGTCGTTCGGGATCGTCACAACGCCGGGTTCGGCGATTGTGCGCGGCGAGAACATCCGCGCCACGCGCTGGGACGGCGTGAAGCGCCCATACCACTGCGCCAGGTCGGTGAAGAGCTGCGAGAGGTGCATGGTGCAACCACCTGCGAAGTAGCTGGTTAGCTGCTGATCGGTGACGCCGGGCAGCGTTTCGAAGTTCACCAGGTTGCCGGGCGCGAGCGCGCCGTGCTGCGTGCTGGTGAAGCCCATCATCAGCTGGGCGTTGTCGGGGATCTGCTCCGCGCCGGGGATGCTGCCGGCCAGCGCCAGCTGTTTGGCGATGCTGCGCGAGCCGAAGCCACGCCCGACAAAGCCTTTGCGCACACTCGTCAGCGTGAACAGGTCGCCAATAT
>LJCR01000179.1 GCA_001399705.1 Kouleothrix aurantiaca | reverse complement strand
CATGAGCTTTACCGGGCACCCGGGCACCGGCAAAACCACCGTGGCCGTGCGCATGGCTGCCATTCTGCACCACCTGGGCTATGTGCGCAAAGGCCACCTGGTGGTCGCCACGCGCGACGACCTGGTGGGCCAGTATGTGGGGCACACCGCGCCCAAAACCAAGGAAGTGCTGAAGCGCGCCATGGGCGGCGTGCTGTTCATCGACGAGGCCTACTACCTGTACCGGCCCGAAAACGAGCGCGACTACGGCCAGGAAGCGATCGAGATGCTGCTGCAGGTAATGGAAAACCAG
This sequence comes from Kouleothrix aurantiaca, assembly GCA_001399705.1. Lineage (GTDB taxonomy): Bacteria > Chloroflexota > Chloroflexia > Chloroflexales > Roseiflexaceae > Kouleothrix > Kouleothrix aurantiaca. Next base: position 5,327 of record LJCR01000179.1, on the reverse strand, counting down.
CGCGACGATCTGGTGGTGATCCTGGCGGGCTACAAAGACCGCATGGACACGTTTTTCCAGTCGAACCCGGGCTTTCGCTCGCGCATTGCGCACCACCTCGAATTCCCCGACTACTCGCTCGACGAGCTGATCGCGATCGCCAAGCTCATGGTCGAGCAGCAGATGTACCGCTTCGACGAGGATTCGCATGCCGCCTTTGCGGAATACCTGGCACTGCGCATGCAGCAGCCCTATTTCGCCAATGCGCGCAGCGTGCGCAACGCGCTGGATCGCATCAAGCTGCGGCAGGCCAGCCGCCTGGTGGCGCGCGGCGGCGTGATCGGCGCGGGCGAGCTGGCGCGCATCGACGCGACCGATATTCGCCAGAGCCGCGTGTTTCAGGGTGGAATCGATAGCTAATACATTGGGCGCGGGGGATGGAGAATGGAGGAGGGGGTTGGAACGAAAGCGCCTTCCTCTGTGCAATCGCACCATCTGGCGAAGCAATCTCCATTCTCTATCTCCCATCCCCCATTCCCGCGCCACAGGCGCACGAGCCGCTATGTTCTTATGAGGAACAGTATGAAACAGCGACCAATCATCCTGGGGATTGTGGGCGACAGCGCCGCCGGCAAAACGACCATCACCGGCGGGCTGATGAAGTTGCTCGGCGCCGACCGCGTCACGCACGTGTGCGCCGACGACTACCACAAGTATGATCGGCACGAGCGCAAGATGCTGAATATCACTGCGCTGCACCCCGATTGCAACTATCTCGACATTCTGGAGCTGCACCTGGAGCGGCTGCACTACGGCCAGCCCATCCTCAAGCCAGTGTACGACCATAGCACCGGCTCGCTGGTGCGGCCCGAGTACATCCAGCCGCGCGAGTTCGTGATTGTGGAGGGCTTGCTGGGCTTCACCACCGCGACCATGCGCCAGTTCTACGATGTGAAGGTTTACCTCAACCCGCCCGAGGATTTGCGGCGGGTGTGGAAGATCAAGCGCGACACGACCAAGCGCGGCTACACTGCCGCCGAGGTGCTGGCCGAGCTGGAGAAGCGCGAGCCCGATTCGCGCGATTTCATTCGCACGCAGCGCCAGTACGCCGATATTGTGGTGCACTTCCACGCCGACGCCGGCGTGCCGCCCGAGCAGGCCGGCCCGCAGCTTAACGCCCAGCTCACGCTGCGCCCAGCCAGCAATGTGCGGATCGGTCGCAACGCCCCCGGCGAAGAAGTTGCCTCGGAAGTCGCCGCAATCAGCGGCAGCGCGCTGGGTGTGATCATCGACGCGCGCGGGCGCCCGCTGCGCCTGGCCGAAGAGCCTGCCGGCCGCCAGAAACAGTTGTGGGACTGGCTGGTGGGCATTGGCGCGGCGCAAGGCCCTTTGCCCTACCCGGTGGCCGAGCTCATTCCTTCCCCGCCCATCAGTGTCGCCACGGCCGGGCCGTCGATTACCTTTACCGACAGCAGTGCGCCCGCCGTGCCCACCACACCGCCCGGCCAGGTCTCGCTCGACAACGACCTGGCGAAGCTGCGCCAGTCAATCGAGGAGCCGAAAAAACGCGGCTTCATGCGGCGTAAGTAGGTGCCGCCTCACTACTTCCTGCACCAAGTCTGGTACAAAGTATCTACGCATCCTGAGTAGACCGATAGGTCGTATCGAAGGGTGCGTCTACTTCAGTTCGCACCCTTCGATACGCGGCTGCGCCGCACTCAGGATGCTCACTCTTTCGGCTTAGCATCTGGCCAGTTTCCGCGCCCCTGAGTTGCGGCACCTGCCGCGCCATGCTATAATGCACCCCGGTAACAAACCAACGATGCCGGATTGTGTAATGGTAGCACTACGGACTTTGGATCCGTCTGTCCAGGTTCGAATCCTGGTCCGGCAGCCACACGGCCCTTGCGGACATGCCTCAGCACAGCGGTAACATCTATAACGTAGCGGCTCGGCCATCGCCGGTGGCGAGGCCCCGTGCACAGTGAAGAATTGCTTCTTCGCTGTTTTTTTTGACTATGAAAACGCCTGAACTTGGCATTGTGGTAATTGCGGCTGGCAAAGGCACACGCATGCGCTCGGCCTTGCCCAAGGAGCTGCACGAGATCTGCGGCCGCCCGCTGATCGGGCATGTGCTGGCTGTGGCCGACGCGCTGGACGCCGCCTACACTGTGCTCGTGCTGTCGGAAGAGAAGCTCGGGCCAGTCAGCAGCGCATTCGGGCCACGCTACGCCTACGCCGTGCAGCGCGAGCAGCTTGGCACCGGCCACGCCGTCATGCAGGCCGCGCCAGCGGTTCCGCGCCCCACCGACGACGTGCTGGTGCTGTATGGCGACACGCCGCTGCTGCGGCCGGCCACCGCCCGCGCCGTGGTCGAGCTGCGGCGCGCGCCTTCGCAGATCGCGCCTTTCTACCGCACCGCCAACTGGGCGCGCGTGTTCGATTTCCTGGCCGATCGGCGTGGCGTGGTGCTGACCGACCAGCAGCGCGAGGCGGTGCAGATGGCGCTTACCAACAAAGTGAGCGTGCTCACCGGCGGGCCGGGCACCGGCAAAACTACCACGCTGCGCACCATCATCATGGCGCTGCAGCAGCGTGGCGACGCCTTCCTGCTGGCATCGCCAACCGGGCGCGCGGCCAAGCGCCTGAGCGAGGCAACTGGCGCGGAGGCGGCCACCATTCACCGGCTGCTGGAATTCTCACCAATGGGCGGCCCCCACTTCAAGCGCAATGCCGAAATGCCGCTGGAAGCCAGCGTAGTCGTGATCGACGAAGTCAGCATGCTGGATATTCTGCTGGCGAATAACCTGCTCAAAGCCATTCCACAGCACGCGCATGTCCTGCTGGTTGGCGACGCCGACCAGTTGCCGAGCGTGGGGCCAGGGCGCGTCTTGCGCGATATTCTCGACAGCATGGCGGTGCCGAGTATCCACCTCGACACGATTTTCCGCCAGGCCGAGGGCAGCGGCATTATCACGAATGCCCATCGCATCAACAGCGGCGAATTCCCGCACACCCGCGACCTTGCCGATTTCTTCTTCTTTCCCCGCCCCGAGCCCGAGCCTTGCGCCGAGCTGACGGTTGAGCTGGTGGCCGAGCGTATTCCCCGGCGCTTTGGCCTGAACCCGCGTCGCGACATTCAGGTGCTGACGCCCACGCATCGCGGGCCGGCTGGCGTAGCCAACCTGAACACACTCCTTCAGGAAGCGCTTAACCCACCGCACGCGCACAAGCCCGAACAGCGCTTTGGCGCGACAATTTTTCGCCTGGGCGACCGGGTGTTGCAGCTGCGTAACAACTACGACCTCGAAGTGTACAATGGCGATATTGGTGAAATCGCCGCAATTGATGCGGTTGAGCAGTTGCTTACCGTGCGTTTCGACGATACACGCGACGTTGCGTATGATTTCGGGCTGCTCGATGAGCTAACGCTGGCCTATGCGATTTCAGTGCACAAATCTCAGGGTGCTGAATATGCCTGCGTGGTGCTGCCGCTTCTGACGCAGCATTTTACGCTGCTTCAGCGCAATTTGGTATACACTGCCGTCACACGCGCCAAGCAGCTCGCCGTGCTCACCGGCGACCGCCGTGCGATTGCGATTGCCGTCAAAAACAATCGTGTCGCCGAACGCTATACCGGCCTCGCGCGCCGCCTCAAAGGGTTATAGCGCAGACGTATCTTTCCCCTTCCTGATGCGTTAATATACTGCACTACTGAAATACGTAAAATAACGTATTGATAGTGTTTACGGAATATACTAGTATTACGCTATGTATTTTCCAGCAAATATTTATACAGAAAACACTTGACGTTCGTACGATCTTATGTCATAATCCCCGCCGATTTCCATCCCAAAACGAAGTGCGGTACTTGATGCCGCCAAATTTTTATCTAGAGTGCCTTTCTGCGCGGGCGGAAATGGGTACCGCCTTGGCTGCGGATAGATGCTTTACGCTGGAATGGTTGCGTAAAGCCATTCGTCGTCTCTAACATTTTGATTTACATAATAGGAGGTTTCATGCACGACGCACTACCATTTCGTGGCAGGCGGTGGGGATGGAAGATTGGAAGAGTGGCGGCAGCGTTTCTTGTATTTGCGCTGATGACGGCTGTGGCTTTGGCGGCCGTGCCCACCACCGGCACGTTTGTTGGCGCTGACGCGACACGCGCGCAAAATGTGACATTTACAAACCCGGTTACGAACCAAACAGTAACTGACGGGGCCGGCGTGCTGTTGCTGCAGCTCGACAGGGATGCGCCAGGCGATAAACTTGGCCCAATCGTCGATGTGTTCTGCATTGAGGTAAATATTTTAGTGCGCCGCAACGACACATATACAGGTGGCGGCTCAATTAATGCTCTGCCCGACAAACCGAATGTGCCCGCAAACAGAGGGTGCAAAATTCGCTATGTTTTGGCCAGTCACCCAGCATCGGGCGTTACAACCCGGGCAGAAGGCGCGGCGATTCAACTCGCGATCTGGCATTTTTCCGACGGTCTGAACCTGAACACGGTTACCGACGCCGCCATTCGCGCGCGAGCACAGGCGATTGTGGCCGAAGCAGAGGCGAATTTCGCCGCGAATGGCTGCCCGGGCACGAATACCGGCCTGGCTTCGCTGACGATCACCCCAGCGAACGCAACGGTGCCGCAAGGCCAGCCCGTGCAGCTGACCGCCCAGATTACGCCAGCAGGCGCCGCGCCTTCGGTGAATATTACAGTTGATGGCGGCGCCGTACTGGATAACGGCCAGCCTAGCGCAACTGTGGCATTTAATGCGCAGGGCCAGGCAGTATTCACGGTCACAAACCCCAACCCAGGCCTCGTGAATATCAACGCGACCGTGCCGTATGTTATGGACGCAGGCACCGTGTTCGAATCGAATCGCGTTCCGCCTGGGCAGCGGCTTGTGCTTGGCGAAAGCGTCTCGCTGACAGCGAGTGCACAAATCCAGGCCACGTTCCAGCAGGCCACACCAACCAACACAGCCACGCCAACCGAAACGCCAACCGCCACAAATACCCCGGGTGGCCCGACTGATACACCAACCAATACCGCGACGCCCACAATCCCTGGCAACGATACAGCCACGCCAACCGCGACAGCAACCGCAACCAATGTGGCGACGGCGACATCGACACCGCGTCATTCGAACCCGACCCGCACGCCAAGCTCGGTGAATGATACGCCTACAGCGACATCGCCTGTGAACGGCAACGAAACCCCGACCAGCACACCTGGCGGTGGTGGCGAAGGCACGCCAACAATTGTCTCAAACGAGAGCACGCCGACGATCGTGCCCGGTACTGATCAAACACCAGCCGCTGAGGTTACGCCAGGCACCGAA
>LJCR01001789.1 GCA_001399705.1 Kouleothrix aurantiaca | reverse complement strand
GTAGCGCACCATGGACGTGTAGCCCTTGGCGTCGGGCAGCTGGTAGCTGTCCACATCGCCGATCGTGCCGATGATACTGCGCTCCAGCTCGGATTGCGTCAGCTTCAGCTCGCGCAGGAAGGTGCTGGTCTGGTCGTACACATCCAGCGTCGCGGCCAGGTTCGGGTCGCGGTAGGACAGGAAGGTGAAGCCGCCCGAGCGCTGGTCGAAGACGCTGAAGCCGCCGTAGGCACCGCCCTGCACGCGCACTTTTTCCCACAGCCAGGTGGTGCGCAGGTACTTGGCGATCACCGAGGCCGCGCCGCTGGGCTTGTAGCCGAGCTTGTACAGGTCGGCGCCCTTGCCCACGTAGTTGACCTGCGCGGGAATGGCCAGGCCCTCGAAACGCGCGCCCTGCGCCGGCGCCCAGCGCTCGGCAACTGCGGGCGTGGCGGGTAGCTCGGCCAGGAAGCTGTGCAGCTGCGGCGAGAAATGCGCCCAGTGCTCGGCGTCGGTGGTGACGTTGCAGAGCATGGCGCTGCGGTTCACCAGCGTCAGGCGGATCTGCTCCAGCGCGGCCTGCACGCTTGGCCAGTCGGCGTCGACCTCCTGCGCGAGCTGGCGCAGGAAGAACAGGTAGCTCGTGCCGCCGATCTGCTCGGAGGCCCAGTCGGCTTCGTTGAAGTTGGCGCGCAGGCGTGTGTTGACCACGCTGTGCCCGCCGGGGATCAGGCGCGCTTCCTGCGAGGCTTTTTCTTCCAGCACAATCTGGCGGAAGCGCTCCTGGTTGTCGAGCCGGACATGGAGCAGCACGTCGCGCACGATTGCGAGCACGTCGGCCGCCTTTTCGGGCATGGCCTTGGCGCGCAGGAACATCCACACCGCCGCCTGCTGCGAGCCGCGCACCACCGCCGAAAGGTGCTGCGTCCACAGGCCGCCGCTGGTGCGGCCAATGCGCTGCGAGAGCTGCACAAAATCTTCGCTGCTGGTGCCCATTTCCAGCAGCGCGCGGCCGAACAGCGTGACATAGGGCACCAGGTCGGCGGGCAGCATGTGCAGGTTCAGGCCCACGTCTACGTAGATCACGCCGTTGGTGAACAGGTCGTGGTAGAGCACTTTGGCGTCAGGCTCTTCCAGCACTGTGATCGGAATGTTCTTGTTGGTGCGCTCCAGGTCGGCCAGCGTCAGGCTGGGGATGGTCGCCAGCGACTCGGGCGAGTCGGGGGTTTCCTGGGCTTTGCGCAGCGCCTGTGTCTGGGCGGCCACCTCGGCCAGGGTGTCGGCGTCCATGGTTGCGCGTGCGGCATCCAGGTGGGCCTGCTCGGCTTCGGCGTCGCGGCGGGCCTGCTCGGCGTCGGGCGTGAGCACGAGGGTGGCGCGGTGTGGGTTGTTCAGGAAGTAGCGCGCCAGCAAGCCTTCGAAGTAGCGTTCGCCGCCAGCCAGCCGCTCTTTCAGCGCCGTCAGCGGGGCCTCGAAGGCCAGCGCGGCGAAGGGATCGCGGTCGTACAGCCAGGTGTTGAGCGCGCGC
>LJCR01001788.1 GCA_001399705.1 Kouleothrix aurantiaca | reverse complement strand
GGTTCCGCCGCCTGCCCAATGTCGTGCAGCTCGCCGCCGACAGCTCGGCGCTGCTGGAGCAGGCACTCGCCGCAGCGCAGACGAACGACGAATGAAAATTCACCACTGAGACACAGAGGCACGGAGGTTTTTTTAGGTTGCATGTTTGAACGTTGCAGGTTCCTGTCTACTGCCGCCTGCCGCCTGCCGCCTGCCGACTGCGTACTGCCTGCGTTCACCCCGTCGCCCGTCACCCGTTCATTCCTAGCGTTCCACCAGGCACATGCCTGGGCCGAACTGCGGCGTTGGCCGCGCCACAAAGCCAAACTGTGTGTAGAAATCTTCAGCGCCGCGTGCAGCCATCAGCCCAACAAAGCCACCCGCCGGCACTGCCGTTTCCAGGTAGCCCATGATCGCCGTCATGATCTGCTGGCCGTAGCCATGGCCTTGGAATTCCCGCGTCACAATCACATCCTGCACATAGAACATCATGCCATCGCCAATCACGCGACCGCAGCCAATCACATGGCCTTCGCGCGCCAGGCACACCGCAAAGCGCGAGCTTGCCAGCGCGTCGGACAGCACGATACGACTGGGGTTGGCCCAGCCCACGCTGGCGCGCAGGCGCGCAAACTCATCGACGCTTGGCGCGCGCTCAAGAATTGTGACGGGTATTTCCACCGACTCGGTTGAATCGTCCATGGGGGGTCTCCTCTCAGGTACAATGGCAGCTATCCTTCAAGCTGCTGGCTTCGACGAAGGAGCTGATAGTTGCCGGCCACATCCTGCAGAAAGCGCTCGGGGTCGCCGATTGGCTGCAAGCCCATGCGCGTGCGCAGACCCTCGGCAAGCTGCGCGCCCAGGCGCGTGCGTGCATCGCTGCCCAGCTCGCTGCGCCGGCGGAGAAATTCCTGTATCAGCGTATAGTCGCGCTCGTTCACCAGCTCGATATTCGGCATAGTTGGCTGCGCGAGCGGCGCGCCTGTTTCCAGCGGCGGCGGAACAACGGCGCCGGGCGCGCTCAGGCTTTCCAGCGTCACGCCACGGCGCTCTTTCACCACCAGCGTGCCGCCCGCCAGGTCGCCCAGCCGCCGCGCCCGCCGGTCGATAAACATCACCACCACGCCCAGGCCATACATCGCCGGCAGGAAATCGGCAATCCGAATCAGGTTGCGGATCGCCGAGCCGATAAAGGTGATCGGCCGGCCGCCCTCGCGCACCACGCGCAGGCCGATCAGGCGCTTGCCGGGGCTTTGGCCGTTCCACAGCATCTCAAAGGCAATGTAGTAGCCCCACAGGATCACAAACGTCAGCAGCGTGCCGGCCGCCACAAGGATGCCGCCGCTGCCGCCGGAATCGAGATCGAGCGAGGACATCGTCAGCGCAATAAGCAGAAGAATAATAATTTCGGCCACGCCAATCAGCAGCGTATCGACGATCGCCGCCAGAAAGCGCGAACCAATGCCGGCGATGTCGTAGGCAAACGCAATATTTTCCGGGGTGTCAATTGTGTAACGATCATCCATGGT
>LJCR01001787.1 GCA_001399705.1 Kouleothrix aurantiaca | reverse complement strand
CACGCGCCAGCAAGCCGCCGAGTACGCGCTCGAATATCAGGCGCGCCCGCCCTACTATGTGCTCGGCACCGACCGCCTGCCCTACGCCGAGCTGCGCCGGCTGCGCACCGAACTGAAACGCGGCGCCGGCCTCGACCCGGACGAGATCGAGGGCTGCCCCGCGCCGCGCCCGGATGCGCTTGCCGGGCGCGCAGATGGCCAGCCAGCCATCACGCGGATCGACCTGAGCGGCGAAACAGCCGATTGGGATGCGGCTGTGTGCAGCGTGAATCGTCTGGCCCGCCATGTCGATGTTGTCGCGCGCTGGGCCGACGCCGTGCGCCTTGCTGAGTGGCTGGAAACGGCCATCGCCGCCAACCCGAGCACCTTGTTCGACTGCTACCTGCTGGCCGGCATGCAGCCGCCCGCGCCAGCCGCGCTGCGGGAATGGCGCGCTGCGCTGCCCTTCACGCCCGGCTACCTCGATCGGGTGGCGGTGTACCGGGCCGAGCAGCCCGCGCCGGCCTACCAGCGCGCCAGCCCGCGCCTGTGGCTGGTGCTGCCCTGGGCCGCGCAGGCCGAGCCGGAAGCGTACCACGATGCCGCCGAGCTGATCTGGATCTACGAACTTGCGCCCGGCGACGAGCCGCCGCTGCGGGCCTGGGCTGCGGCCGGCGGTGCAGGTGTGTGGGCGCGCGGGGCCTCAGCGCCCGACCTGGCGCGCTGGCGCGAAGCCAGCGATGTACTGCTGTGGGAATAGTTTTCTGAAAGAACGGAGCCTCGGTCCATGGACGACCAACTGCACGATATTCGCGCGCGCCACATTGGCCTTATGCGCACCACCGCCGCAACCATCACGCGCCTGCTCGAAACCGTGAGCCAGCGCGATGCCTCAACCCTGCGCGACGGCGGCGATGGCTGGACGATCCTCGAAGTGCTGGGCCACCTGCGCGACTTCGACGGCTTTTTTCGCGGGCGCGCCGAAATGATCTGCGCGCAAAACTACCCCACCCTGCCCGCCTACGACCACGAGTCGCTGGCGATCGAGCGCGCCTACAACGCGGGTGATCTGCGCGCCATGCTGGCCGAGTTCAATGCCTCGCGCGAGCAAACGCGCGGCTTCTTCAGCGACCTCGTGCCCGAGCAGTGGGAGCGCGCCGGCGTGCACCCCGAGCGCGGCCATTTTACCCTCACCGACGCGGCCATCCAGGTTGGGCATCACGACGTCACCCACCTTGAGCAGATCGCCAAAATCCTGGCCCTGCATAGCACCGCCAGCTAAGCGCCCGCCTGAATTGCTGCCATTTTGGCAATGTTCTGTTGCCGTCTCTGCACCCCATCACGGCTGGCGATCGTGTATTGTGATGCCTGGTACTACGCTGCCTACCTGGCATACAACGTACGCTTCGTCAAAGGACATGTGCTTGGTTCGGCATCTACACAAAACCTACCGCCGCTGGCGCGGCCCGACCCACCAGACGCAGAAATTACTGCAGTCGCTGCTTTCGCTGTACCAGTTGCTGCGAACTC
>LJCR01001785.1 GCA_001399705.1 Kouleothrix aurantiaca | reverse complement strand
GGCCGGCGCTTGTTCGAGCACGCCGCCGCCCAGGCGCGGGCGCTGGGCGCGCACACCATGCACATCCCCGCCGACCCCAACGCCGAAGCGTTTTACCTGCACATGGGCGCGCGGCGCATTGGCGCAACGCCGTCGGGCAGCATCGCCGGGCGCATGCTGCCGCTGCTGGAGTATGATCTTGCAGAATCAGAATGACGAATAATCCACAGATTACGCAGATTTCGCAGATGAGAGAGCCTAAAATCATTCCGTTTCAAAGAAATAACCAAGGTTTTATCCATCCTGATGACCTTGGTGTCTTGGTGCCTTGGTGGTAAACGTTCTCAAATGCTTGCGAGTAAGGAAATTCTAATGACAATACAATTTGCCCGCGCCGACAACGACACCTGCGGCGACGCAACTGGCGCGGTAGTCGTGATCGACGTGATTCGCGCCTTTACTACGGCGGCATTTGCCTTTGCCGCTGGCGCCGCCGAGATCCTGCTCGTCAGCACGGTGGAAGAAGCGCTGGCGCTGCGCGATCGCTTCCCCGGCAGCTACGTGATGGGCGAAGTGGATGGCCTGCCCGTCAAGGGCTTTGATTTCAGCAACTCGCCGGGCGACCTGTTCGGGCGCGATTTCCAGGGGGCGCGCTTCATCCAGCGCACCAGCGCGGGCACGCAGGGCGTGGTGCGCAGCATTGGCGCAGAGCCTTTGCTGGCCAGCAGCTTTGTGGTGGCTGGCGCGACGGCGCGCTTCGTGCGGCAGCTTGCGCCCGAGTGCGTGACCTTTGTTGTCACTGGCATCTACCCGCCCGAGCGCGACGGCGACGAGGATGCTGCCTGCGCCGATTACCTGGCCGCGCTGCTGGCCGGCGACGCGCCCGACCCGACGCCTTTTCCCCAGCGCGTGCGCAACTCCGCGCCCGGCCTGATTTTCGCCGACCCGGCCCACCCCGAGTTCCCGGCGATCGACCTTGGCTATGCCACCGATCTCGACCGCTTCGATTTTGCAATGCTGGTCGAGCGGCGCGATGGTCTGCTGGTGATGCGCCCGGTACGAGTTTGAACCGCAAAGAGCGCGGAGGACGCAAAGAGATGAATGGGTGACAAGGTGAAAGGGTGAAAGGGAGACAAGGAGACACAAGATTGGGAGACAAGGAATAGAAAGCTAGCAGCAGCACTCGTGTCTCGTGCCTTGTGTCTCGTCGTCCGTCAGTCGTCGTAACCTGCAACCTTCAAACTTTCAAACCCGCAACCGCATCGGGCAGCTCGGCCAGCGTCTCGATGCGAAGATACGCCCGCGCCGCCCCTGGCAGATTGGCGTGGAGCACGCCCCACGGCCCGCGCCGCAGGAACACCGCCGCCATGCCCGCGTCGGCGGCTGGCACAATGTCATTGTCCACCCGGTCGCCAACGTAGGCGATGGACGCGGGCGGCACTCCGGCCAGCGCAACCACGCGCGCGAAAAACTCCGGCGCGGGCTTCTCCACGCCCCACCCCGCCGACGACGCGCTGAACTCAACCGGCCGC
>LJCR01001786.1 GCA_001399705.1 Kouleothrix aurantiaca | reverse complement strand
GCCGCCGAGACAAGCCTGCGCGAGCTGCGCGCGCTGCCCTTTCTGGCGGGCGTTGCGCCCCTGCCAGCCTTTCGCGGCGCGACGCCACTGCTGCAGCGCGAGCCAGCCTACCGCGAGGTTTATGCCATGTGGCAGGCGCTGCGCCAGCAGCCCCAGCTCGCCTTCGATAGCCCGCTTTTCGCCACACCAATTGCCGATCTGCCGCGCCTGTATGAGAGCTGGTGCGCCTTACAGGTTGCATCCGCGCTGCTGGCGCTCGGCGGCGAGGTGCGCGAGCAGCACATAATCGAAACGCGCCAGCGCAGCGCCGACGATGCCCTGGAGCAGATCGTGGTGCTGAGCGAGCGCGCGCCGCTGCTGGTAATCGCGCGCGGCGAAACAACCTTCACGCTGCGCTACCAGCCGCGCTATCGCCCACCGACGACCAACCACCGACCTCCGACCGCAGCGGTAAAGCAACCGTCGTCGGTCGGGCTTGGTTCGCTCGACCACGCCACGCACGTGCCCGACCTGGCGATTGAGGTGCAGCGCGATGAGCAGCCGCCCCAGGTTTTGCTTCTCGATGCCAAATACCGCCTTGAGGCCGACGGCCGCAGCCTGCCGCCCGATGCCTTTGGCGATGCATACACCTACCTTGGCGCAATTGGCTGCGCTGGCCAGCGCACAACGTTAGGCGCGCTGCTGCTCTACCCCGCGCCCGTTCCCGCCGAGCGTTTTTCAAGCGGTGTTGGCACAATGCCGCTGCTGCCGGGACGCACAGGCGTGCTTTCCGAAGAAATTGGTCGCTGGCTACGAGTTTCTCCATAAAACTCTTTACAAAGTTATCTTATATATACGCATAGTTAGGATTCTGCCTCTTGAAATCTGATAAGTGATATGCTATAGTGGCGAACAAGGTTTGGTCCCCGCGAAGTGCCCCGGATGCTTTGCCCGCTGCAAGCGCAAACCGAGCTTGTCGTAACCCAAACCCCCGTCTGGCTTACTGGTTAGGAGCGGATCGCAGAAGATCCAAAGGAGCATGGCGAGCGATGAGCTACGCTGACAAAACGTTGACGTGCCGAGATTGTGGCACGCAGTTCGTCTTTACGGCGGGTGAGCAGGAGTTTTATGCGCAGAAGGGCTTCACCAACGAGCCCACGCGCTGCCCCTCCTGCAGGCAGGCGCGCAAGCAAGGCGGTGGCCGAAGCAGCGGCGGCTACGGCGATCGGGACAGCTACAGCAGTGGCGGTTACGGGGATCGCGACAGCTATGGCGGCGGCGGTGGCTACGGCAACCGGCGCGGTGGCGGTGGCGGCGGTGGGCGCAGCTTCGGTGGTGGCGGCGGCGACCGCGAGATGCACTCGGTGACGTGCGCGAGCTGTGGGAAAGAGGCCAAAGTGCCCTTCCTGCCGCGCGGCGACAAGCCGGTGTATTGCGACGATTGCTTCCAGCAGCAGCGCCGCGCAAGCCGCTGGTAAACTGGCAGACGTACAGCAGGGCGGGCCGCAGCTGCGGCCCGCCCTGTTTTTATG
>LJCR01001784.1 GCA_001399705.1 Kouleothrix aurantiaca | reverse complement strand
ACCTACACAAACGTTGGCGCGATTGCCGCGACCGGGGTTGTGATCACCGAAACGGTGCCGCTCCACACCAGCTTCGACGCGGCGGCCAGCAAGCCAACCGTGTGGAGCTGCCCGAGCGGCGCGGTGGGCGGGGCGACTTGCACAACAACGATCGCTGGCGCGGTGGCTGGCGGCGGCGGCACGGGCGCGGTGCGGTTTGTGGCGAAAGTGGATGCGACGCCATTGCAGGGCCAGCAGCCAATTCTCAATCGCGCCGCCATTGGCGACGATGGCGCGAACGGCCCAGATCCAACGGCAAATAATAATGTTGGAACTGCGACCGTCACACTCAGCCCAACCGCCATTACGCTCCTGAGCTTCACGGCAACGCGCCAGGGTTCGATGATTGTGGTGCAGTGGGTCACAGGCTCGGAACAGAACACCTGGGGTTTCCACCTGTTCCGCAGCGCAGATGGCCGCCGCGAGCACGCGCTTCGCGTCACGCCGCAGCTGATCCTGAGCGCGGGGCGCAGCCAGGGGGCAGCCTATCGCTGGGAAGATACCGGGGTGCGGCCCGATGAACACTATACCTACTGGTTGCAGGAAATCGAGTTCGACGGCACGGCCACGGAGTATGCGATGGATGTCGCCCGCCCAACCACTGGCGCATACCAGGTGTTTGTGCCGGTAAGCGCGCGCTGATCGCATTAGTCGAGGAATGACGGCACAACGAAACCTCCTGCGGTAGAATCTGGCTACCAGGCCAGTTCTATTCAGGAGGTTTCGTTCTCATGCTGCCACATCTGCCCAGCAGGCGGCGTGACAGGGTGGGAATACGAATGCGATCGATCAATAGATGATGCTGATTAATAGACCTCATATCTGTGTCATCTGCGTCATCTGCTGATAAATGTGGTAGTTTCTCAGCTCGGTGCGCTGGCAAGAGCTGTGGTACTATGTCGCTCACGCAGACATGGATGAGAGAGCAAATTAGTTGAGCCACAGAGCGCACAGAGGGCACTGAGTTTGGTTCTCCTGCTCCGTGATCTCCGTGCTCTCTGTGGCTCAATCGTTTGGTATTCGATATGGGAGGGCAGAAGTGAGCGACGAGACAATTCGCAACAACACCGAGCGCGGGCGCTACGAGCTTGAAGTCGATGGCAAGCTGGCGGTAATTGAGTACCGCGACGCGGGCGGGCAGCGCTATTTCACGCACACCGAGGTGCCGCGCGCATTGGAAGGGCGCGGCATCGCCAGCAAGATGGCGAAGTTTGTGCTCGACGAAGCGCAGGCGCAGAACTTATCGATTGTGCCGCTGTGCCCGTTTGTGCGCGGCTATATCGAAAAGCACCCCGAATACCAGCCGCTGGTGAAATTCTAGGCGCGCTACACCACGGCCCGCGCCGCCGCCCGCCCGGCCGCCCGCCCGGAAAAGATACAGCCGCCCAGAAAGGTGCCTTCCAGCGCGCGGTAGCCGTGCATGCCGCCGCCGCCAAAGCCGGCCGCCTCGCCAGCCGCATACAGCCCCGGCAC
>LJCR01001782.1 GCA_001399705.1 Kouleothrix aurantiaca | reverse complement strand
GATCGGCACCTGCACCGGCTCGGCCGCGTGCTCATCGCGCTGGCCATGCCGCAGCGTGGCCACCGCTTCGCGCATGCGCTCGATTGCGTGCCCGGCGGCGGCGCGCGCCTGCGCCACTGGCGAATCGAGCTGCGGCAGGCTGCTTTGCGCCTGGGCGATCGCGCTGCTGAGATTCTGCTCGACCTGCGCCAGCACGCTGGCGATATCGTGCGCAATCGTCTGAGCAATACGCAGGCGCTCTTCCTGGGCCGCGCGCTGCTGGCCCTCGCGCAAGTGCAGCAGCAAATTGTCGCAGCGGCGCTGCATGTCCTGCAGCACGCGCTGGACATATTCCTGCCGCTGGTGCTGCCGCGCATACAGCAAGGCCGCCGCCAGGATGCAGACGATCGGGAATGCCAGCGCCAGGTTGCTCTGCGCCCACTCCAGCAAGTTGGAGGAAATAATCAGCTGGCCGCTCCAAAGCGCATACACCACCGCCGCAAAGCTGATCCACACCAGCGCGCGAAACAGGTATACAGCCTGCAAAACCGTGATCAGGTAGACGTAGCCGAGGATCTGCGAGGGGGCGATCATCTGCGCGAGCGAGGCCGCGCCAAGCTGGAGCGCCAGGTACACAAGCTGAAAGCCAGTGTGCAGCCGGCGCACCGGCACCAGCCACGTCAGGGCCACATATGCGCCAATCAGCGCGCACAGCAAAGCCAGGCGCGAGCTGAGCACATAGCCAGCGGTATCGAACGCACTTGGCAACGTTGCCAGCAGGACCAGAGAAATCAAGCTTTGGAGCGCCAGCGGGTAGGGCGCGCGCGCCTCAAGCCGGCTGGCAAGTTGTCGAATTGCCTTTGCCACGGGCACAGTGTACCACAAGCTGCCGTTGGTAGCGCGGGCGACACGGCAGCGAAAGCGATGCAGATGCGTTTGCTCGGGCCGCAAGGCCGCAGGCAGTGCTGGCTTAGAGGCAGTTTGCTCGGGCCGCAGGGCCGCAGGTAGTGCCAGCTTGGAGGCAGTTTGCTCAGGCCGCAAGGGCGGATCATTCACTTGGATGCAGTGCTGGCTTAGAGGCAGTTTGCTCGGGGCGCAGGGCCGCAGGCAGTGCTGGCTTGGAGGCAGTTTGCTCAGGCCGCAGGGCCGCAGGGGGCGGCGCTCGCCCCCTGCACCCCCAGCGCTGTGGCTTGCGCCCCAGACCCCAAATTTTAGGTGGTCGGCATAGTGAAGGTTTGCTTCTCATGCCTCCGTTGTGCTGAGCGCTGGCAGCGAACGACAAGAGAAGTCGAAGCTACCAAATTGGTACAGCATTTATCGTTCGATGCCTTGCCTGCATCCACAACGGAGGCAT
This sequence comes from Kouleothrix aurantiaca, assembly GCA_001399705.1. Classification (GTDB taxonomy): domain Bacteria; phylum Chloroflexota; class Chloroflexia; order Chloroflexales; family Roseiflexaceae; genus Kouleothrix; species Kouleothrix aurantiaca. The sequence goes on along the minus strand of LJCR01001782.1, from coordinate 180 downwards.
GACCGCAAATCATTTCGTGTGTGTACCACGCTCATTAGGGGTCCAGGGGCAGCGCCCCATAGGCATCAAGTTAAGCAAACGGGAAGCATCTCGGCTATGATGACGGGTTGTGACCACCGCATCAGTCGAGGAGCTTCCCTATGCCAAGCATACCACAGCTTGCCGCCACCATCGAACACG
>LJCR01001783.1 GCA_001399705.1 Kouleothrix aurantiaca | reverse complement strand
GGCTTTTGCCGCCGCCAGCGCCGCCGCGATCTGGCGCTCAGTTTCGTCGTAGGCGCCCTCGCCAATGCGGTTGTAGATGATCTGCCCGCGATGATCGACGAGGTAGAAGTGCGGCCAGTAGTGGTTGCCATAGGCCCGCCAGATCGTGTAGTCGTTGTCCTGCACGACTGGCCAGCCGATCTCCTGCTCCTTGACGGCGGCCTGCACATTGTCGAGCTTGTATTCGGCCTGGAACTCGGGCGTGTGCCCGCCGACAATGACCAGCCCCTGATCTGTGTACTGCTGCCACCACTGCTTGACGTAGGGCAGCGTGTTGGTGCAGTTGTAGCACCCATATGTCCAAAAGTCGACCAGCACAACTTTCCCTTGCTTGCTCAGGTCGGCGAGGGCCAACGGCTCGGAGTTTATCCACGCGCCGCCGCCGTCGAATCCGGGCGCGGCCGGGCCTTCGGGCAGCGGCGCGGGCACAGCTGTGGGCGCGGGCATCGCCGCAGGCTCAGCGATTGCCGCTGTAGGCGCAGCTGCCGCGCCGGCCACGGTGGGCGCGGGTGGCGCAGCCGCATCCGAAACTGCGGGCGCGCGCCGGAAACTCGCAATCGCCAGCGCAACCCCCACCACAATCACCACCAGCGCCAGGGCCGGCATTATCCGCTGAAGCATCTTCTCCCCCTTCCGAATTTACGATTTATGATTGACGATTTACGATTAGGGTGCCAACGATTCGATTTTCACCGCAAAGAGCGCAAAGAACGCAGAGATTTACGAATTACGAACGTCGTATTCCAACCTGCGAACCTGCGGATCTGCAAACCTGAAACTTGCCCACCTGCAACCTGAGAACCTTCAAACTTGCAACCCGATTCTACCCGGCGCGGCTTATCCAATTCTTACGAAAGCGTTACGCGACGTGAACGGGCTGTTATTCGCGGTTGCGCTTTCTTCACGCCCGGCCGGCGGCGGCTCGCTATACTGCCGGTAGCGCCCATTTCTTCAAAAGGAGCACCCATATGCACGATCTTATTATCGTTGGCGGGGGCGCAGCTGCCATGTCGGCGGCTGTCTATGCCTTTGGGAAGCAGCTCGACGCGGTGATGGTGTATGAAAAAATCGGCGGCAAGGCCGGCACCAGGCAGCATCTCCAGGGCCAGGCGAACGAGGAATATGTCGCCGGGGCCGAGGCGGCGCGCGCGCTTGAGCGCCAGCTCGCTGCGAACGCCGCCCAGATGATCTGCGACCGTGTCACCACGATAAGCAAGCACGACGGCGTGTTTTCTGTAACGACCGAGCAGCACGGCACGCTGGAAGGGCTGGCGGTGCTGATCGCCACCGGCGCCAGCCCGGTGCGGCTCGATGCGCCCGGCGCGGCCGAGCTGCTGAACCAGGGCCTGGGCTACTCAGCGACGACGCACGCGCACATGGTGGCGGGCAAGCCCGTGGCCGTGGTTGGTGCAACGGTGCGCGCCCTGCGCGGCGCGGCCGAGCTGGCCCGCAGCGCTTCGCATGTCTATGTGGT
>LJCR01001781.1 GCA_001399705.1 Kouleothrix aurantiaca | reverse complement strand
TCCACACCCACCACCAGGCCCAGGGCCTGGTGGTGGGTGTGGATGTGGAAGACAAGGAGCCGCTGCGCATTCCGCTGGTGTCGATCTACCAGCCCGACACGCGCCAGGTGCGCGCGTTCGCGGTGCGCGACATCCAGCGCGTCGAAATTCTCGACGACCGCTCGGCCGAGGATCTGAGCTACTTCCTGCGCGCCGCCCAGAGCGAAGAAGACCGCCGCGCCGCGACGCTGCGCCTTTCCGACGGCGAGCACGCCCTGCTGGTGGGCTACATCGCGCCCGCGCCGGCATGGCGGGTGAGCTACCGCATTCTCTTCGAAGAAAGCCAGCAGTCAGCAGATAGCAGTCAGCAGTCTGATGCTGACAAGAACAAACTGCAAGCTGCAACCTGCCTGCTGCAAGGTTGGGGCTTGTTCGACAACCAGCTCGACGAAGATTTGGAGGATGTGGAGCTGACGCTGGTGGCGGGCATGCCGGTGTCGTTCCGCTACCGCCTGTACGAGCCGCACACCCCCGAGCGCCCGCTGATTGCCGACGAGGAGCGCACGGTCAACGCGCCAATCGAGTTTGCGGGCATGCCGCCGCCCGCCGCGCCCATGGCAATGGCCGCGCCCGCGCCCATGATGAAGCGCGCGCGCGCCATCACTATGGCGGCCGATTCCGTTGCAACCGAGCGCTTTTCGGCTGGCGCGCTGGAGGCCTCGACGGCGGCGGCCAGCACTGGCGAAGAGCGCGGCGCGCTGTTCCAGTACCGCGTCGCCCACCCGGTCAGCGTGGCGCGCGGGCCGGTGACGGTGCTCGACATGGGCGACTACGCCGGCGAGGCGGTGCTGCCGTTCACGCGGGCGGGCGGCGAGCTGATTGTGCCCTACGCGGTTGAGCTTGGGATCAATGTGCTGGAAGAATTCGACAGCACGCGCATCATCAGCGGCATGCGTGTGCGCGACGAGTACCTGCTGATCCAGGAGTGGGATGTTCACACCACGCGCTATCGCATCCACAATTCGCTCGCCGCGCCCGCCACGGTCACAATTGAGCTGGGGCTGATGCCCGGCTACGCGCTGCACGATACAGCCGCGCCGCAGGAGCAGGCGCAGGGCCAGGCGCGCTGGGCAGTGGCGTGCGCGCCCAATGCCGAAACGACGTTCGAGGTGCGCCAGCGCACCGAAACCAGCCGCTGGGAGCAGGTGCGCAGCCTGGCGCCCAGCACGCTGCAAGAATTCCTCAAGCAGCGCTTTCTGGACGAAGCGACCTACCGCGAGCTGTCGGGCGTGCTGGAGATCTACGGCCAGATCGAGGCGCAGCAGCGCCGCCTGGAAGAGATCGCGCGCGAACGCGAGGCCGCCTACCGCCAGCAGCAGCAGATCCAGGGCAGCCTGGCCCCGCTTGGTCGCGAGGGCGAAGAAGGTGCCCTGCGCTCGCGCTATGTCGCCACGCTTGGCGGCATCGAGGATCGGCTGGCGGCGCTCGGCGCGGAGGAAACGAGCCTGAACGCGACGATTGCCGAGCTGGAGCA
>LJCR01001780.1 GCA_001399705.1 Kouleothrix aurantiaca | reverse complement strand
GATCGCGGCGCAGCGCCGCGATCTGCTGCTGGCCGCGCAGCACACCGAGCTGATCTATGTATACTCGCTCGAAGATTGTGTGGCGCGCGATCTGCTGCCGCGCATCGTTGCGCTGGACTGGGATGCGCCAGCGCGCCCAACCGTGCGTGGCCGCGCCTTGATCGGCGTGCTGCGCGCGGCGCTGTTTGGCACGCTCTTTGTGGCGCGTTTCGGGCTGAGCATGCTGGCGTGGGCGGGCTGGGCAGTTGCGCTTGTGCTGTGGCTGCGCGGGCGGCGTGGTGGCCAGAGCAGCGCTAGTGAAGATAATAATAAATTTGTCTGATCCAGAACTCCAGGCCGTTCCAGAGCAGAAAGCTGGCGGCTGCGATCAGCATGGCACGCCCGGCACGCCCGCGTTTCCATAACTGATCAAGTGCTGGCCCGCCGCCCAGGCACAGCGCCGGGTAGAAGAACGCCTGCCAGCGCACGCCCTGGCTGGCAAACAGCAGCAGCCCCAGCGACAGCACGGTGCCGGCCCACCAGGCGCTCAGCAGCGTGCCATAGGCCGGCTGCACCCAGGCGTGTGCCCAGCGCCGCTGCCGCAAGCCCGCCAGCACGCCGCCAATTGCCCCAAGCGCCACCAGCAACGCGCTGAGGCGCAGCACAGTCGTCCGGTTGATCTGGTCCTGCACTTTCTTCGCAAGGCTGGCGCTGGCGGCACCGGGCGAGCCAAGCCGCGCCAGCAGCACATCCAGCAGCGCGGTGTAGTAGAACAGCACGATCAGCGCAGCCACCAGCGCGCCGCCCACCAGCAACGCGCGGCTGGCCGGGCGCGTCGCCGGGCGCAGCATCCACGCCAGCAGGAGGGCGGCCAGCACGCCAAACAGCGAGATCGTCACGCCCAGGTGGCCGAGCAGCGCAATGCCAAGCAGCGCCGCCAAAGCTATTCTTGCGCGGCGCGTACCCAGATCGCGCGCCTGCATGCCAGCATAGATCAGCAGCGGCAGCGCCAGCGCTTGCCCGGCAACATTGGCAAACTCGCCCACCGAGAGCGAGCTGAGCATCGGGCCGGGCAGGAGGTATAAGCCCGCGCCAAGCAGCGCCGCGCGCTCGGAGTAGCCACTCCGCCGCAGCAACAACCAGATCAGCGCCAGCGCCAGGCTGTCGGCCAGCGCGTTGCCAACCTTGATCAGCGCATTGAGCGCATCGTCGCCGCCGGGGAGGGCCAGCAGCGCAGGCGCGAGCAACAGATACTGGCCGGGCGGGTAGGGGGCATCGCCGCCGCCCGCCTCGGAAGGCAGCCCTTCGGTGAAGTAAATTTCGCCGCGCGCGACGCCCTCCAGATTGTGGCGGTTCAGCCCCAGGTCGCTGAAGATCGCATAGGGGTGCAGCATGCCGCCCAGCCGCAGCGCGAGCGCCAGCAGCACCAGCGCCACAATCAGCGGCTGCCGGCCCGCGCCCGCCGCCGGCGCCAGCCAGCGCCGGTAGATCGCGTCGCCCAGCATGCCAAGCAGGTAGGAACCGGCCAGCACCAG
>LJCR01000178.1 GCA_001399705.1 Kouleothrix aurantiaca | reverse complement strand
TGCTCGGACCACGGCTGATTTGCGCGTGCAAATGGGCGAGGCAGCGTTTGCCGAGGCATGGGCGCTCGGGCAGGCGCTTGATGCCGAAGCGGCGATTGCGCTGGCAATGCGACAACCGACGACCGACGGCTGACGACCGAGGCAGGCCAGTGGGCAGGTGGCAGTGGGCAGTGGGCAGTTGGCAGTGGGCAGTGGGCAGTAAGACAAATTTCTGAGTCTCAGTGCCTCTGTGTCTCTGCGGTGAATACGTCGTTCGTCGGCCGCCAATTTGCGTAATCTGCGTAATCTGTGGATTATTCCCGGGAATCAACCAGAAACAGCGAAAGGAACGCCTATGAGCGCGCCACGAAGCTACGAGCTGTACGGGGCGGAATTCCGCCGTAACGACCGCGCAATTTACGCGCGCATGCGCGCCGAGGCGCCGGTGGTGCAGCAGCCCGGCATCGACGGCCATACACCGATCTGGTTTGTTACCGGCGCGGCCGAGGTCGAGCAGGTGCTGGCCGACAGCGCGACCTTTGCGCGCGACCCGGCGCGCGTTTCGCCCGAGATGGCCGCCGATTTCCAGACGCCCGACCCGCGCGTGCGCGCCATCACCGACAACCATATGCTCAACTACGACGGCGAAGATCACCGGCGGCTGCGCGCACTGGTGAGCAAAGCCTTCACACCGCGCGTGATCGAGGCGCTGCGCCCGCGCATTGCCGCAATTGCGAACGAGCTGATCGACGCGGTTGCCGCGCGCGGGCACATGGAGCTGGTTGGCGAATATGCGTTTCCGCTGCCAATTACGGTGATCGCCGAGCTGCTGGGCGTGCCGAGCGAGCGGCGCGACGATTTCCGCATCTGGTCGGATGCGTTTGTGCAGCCCGCCATGACCGCCGAGGAGCAGCAGCGCGCAATGGGCCTGCTGGGCGCGTTTGCTGCGTACATGGGGGAGCTGGTGGCCGAGCGCCGGCAGAACCCGCGCGACGACCTAATCTCGCGCTTGATTCAGGTTGAGGAGCAGGGCGATCGCCTGAACGAGAGCGAGCTGTTCAGCATGATCGCGCTGCTGATTGTGGCTGGGCACGAAACCACGGTTTCGCTGATCGGTGACGCGGCGCTGACGCTGTTGCAGCACCCCGACGCGCTGGCCGAGCTGCGTGACAACCCGGCGCTCGTTCCCGGCGCGATTGAGGAATTTCTGCGCTACGAGTCGCCGGTTGATCGCGCATTGGTGCGCTTTGTGGTGCGCGATACGCTGCTGGGCGGGCAGCAGTTGCACCACGGCGACCTGCTGATTGTCGCGCTGGGCGCGGCCAACCACGACGAGGCGCGCTTCGCGCATGCCGATGAGCTGGACATTCACCGCACGCCGAACCCGCACATGGCCTTTGGCAAAGGCATCCACTACTGCCTGGGTGCGCCGCTCGCACGCTTGGAAGGCGCGATTGCGATTCAAACGCTCATCCAGCGCCTGCCCAATTTGCGGCTGGAGCGCGCCCCCGACGCACTGGCGTGGCGCACGGCGCCGCTGTTCCGCAGCCTGGTCGAGCTGCCGGTGAGCTGGGATGTGTGATACCAAATACGGATGATTACTTCTGAATTGTCATGCTGAGCGCAGCGAAGCATCTCTTGTTGCTGTGAATAGGAGATTCTTCACTCCGCTGACGCTCCGTTCAGAATGACAAATACAAGTACTCTAATTCGGGGTTGTAGGAGTTGACAATAACCAGCCACCGTGGCATCTTCCTGGTTGCAACACCATAAAGGAGGTACCGCGATGGCTGGCAGAACCGATTTTATCACAGACGCTCGCTGGGAAGACGTTTGGACGATTTGGTACACATTCGTTGATGATGCCTATCGTGTGCTGGAGCAGCACTATGGTGCCTGGCGTCGCAGTGGCCCACAACCGCTTTTTAGCGATAGTGAAGCCATTACCGTCGGCCTGATTATTGACACTTGGTTTGCCGGTCACGAAGCGCTTGGGCTGTCGTTTTTGCGCCAGTATCATCCAACCCTCTTTCCGCATCTGCCACCAGACGGCTGGTTTAATCAGCGTCGGAGCGTTTTGGCATTATTGATTGATCAAGTTCGACGCGTGCTGTCGTGGCATCACGGTTTACTGGCCGCTGATGACCCCGTACGATTGCTTGATAGCGTTCCAGTCACGTTGGCGACCTATACGCGCGGTGGTGATAATCGAACCGTAAACGGCTCAGAGTATTTTGGCGTGGCGAGCAGCAAAGGTGCCAAGCTGTTTGGATTGCGCTTACACGTCACGACAACGGTCGGACAAGTCATGGACGATTGGGTTTTGGCGCCGGCCTCGTATCACGACTCGACGCCGATGGGAGCTGTATTTGAACAGGCGCACGACCTGCTGGTATTGGGTGATGGTGCATTCAACAATCCGACGCTCGAGCCAGTATTGGGCGAGAAGCATCGGGTTGAGATCGTGGCACCGCCGCGGAAGAATAGTAAGAGCCGAGAACCGTGGGCGAAGGCCAAACGCAACTGGATTGGGCGCGTGAGACGCAAGATTGAGACGGCGTTCAGCGTGTTGCAGACGGTGTTTCGTATTGAACAGCCGAATGCTCGCTCGCTTCGTGGCGCGATTTGCCGCATCGCAACGCGGTTTCTCGCCTATAATCTCTGTTTTCTAACACCGCACGCGCTTGGTCAGTTATACACAAAAACAACCCCGAATTAGAGTAAGTGTTTACCCGAACTTGGTATGATACCAAAATTCGTGGTTCGAACTACGCACTACGATGCGAAGAACGTCGTGTGTAGTGCGTATATTTATTTGTTTATTCGGAATGTGTTTCGAAGCGATAGGCGCGCTTCGCCAGGTTGTATGCGCAGTCGGCGGCCATTTCCTGCGCGTCGTCTTCTTCCAGCAGCCCCTGCACCACCATGCCCGCCAGCCAGTCGCAGCTCACGCGCCGCCAGACGTCGTGGCGGGCGGGGATGGACGCGAAGGCGCGCGTGTCGTCGTTGAAGCCGGCGGTGTTGTACAGTCCAGCCGTCTCGATCACGCGGTCGAAGTAGCGGCGCATGCCATTCACGCTGTCGAAGAACCACCAGGGCGGGCCGAGCCGCAGCGCGGGGTAATGGCCGGCCAGCGGGGCCAGCTCGCGCCCGTAGGTGCTTTCGTCGAGCGTGAACAGAATCAGGCGCAGGCGCGGGTCGGTGCTATAGTCGTTGAGCAAAGGGTATAAATTGCGCGTCCACTCGGTCGCCAGCGGAATGTCGCCGCCCTTGTCGGGGCCGAAGCGCGCAAACACGCTGGTGTTGTGGTCGCGCGAGCTGCCGACGTGCAGCTGCATCACCAGACCGTCTTCGGCGCTCATGCGCGCAAACTCAATCAGCATATGCCCCGTGAAGCGCGCCGCGTCGTCGGCGTTGGGCGTGCCAGCCAGCGCCCGCGCAAAAATCGCTTCGGCCTCGGCGTCGCTCAGTCGCGCGGTATAGGGCGTCAGCGCGGCGTGGTCGGTGGCGAGCGCACCCATCTCCTTGAAGAACGCACGCCGCTGCTCAAGCGCGCGAATGTAGCCGGCGTAGCTGCCCGCATCCTCGCCCGACACGTCCGTCAGCGCGGCGATCTGCTCGCGCCAGGCCGGGCTGGCGATGTTCACCACCGCGTCGGGGCGGAAGGTTGGGCGAATGTGTGTCAGGCCATCGGCGTGCATGCGGCGGTGCAGCTCCAGCGTGTCGGTTGCGGCGTCGGTGGTGCACAGCAGCTCGATATTGAAGCGGCGCAGCAGCGCGCGCGGGGCGAATTCGGGCCGGGCGATCTGCGCTGCGAGCTGGTCGTAGATGCGCCCGGCGCTTGCGCTGTTCAGCCGCTCGCGCACGCCAAACACATTCACCAGCTCGTCTTGCAGCCACAGCCCGGTGGGCGTGCCGCGAAACAGGAAGAAGTTGTCGGCAAAGCGCTGCCAGATTGCGCGATGATCGTTTTCGACCGGCGCGCCGTCGCGGGTCGGCACGCCCAGCGATTCCAGCCCGATGCCCTGGCTGTAGAGCATGCGGAAAATGTAGTGATCGGGGATGATGAACAGCTCGGCGGGCGTGCCCAGCGTGGCGTCGGGATCGGCCAGCAGCGCGGGCGGCACATCGGCCTCGATCTGGTAGGCCAGGTCGAGGCGCTTGTGGGCGGCCGCCGTGGCGACCAGATCAAGCGCGCTTTCCACGCAGTCGCGCAGATCGAAGGGCTGGTGCTCCAGGTCGAGCTTGTCGGACTCGATCTTTGAGAAGTCGAGAATATCGTTGATGATGGTGAGCAGCGCATCGCCCGAGGCGCGGATAGTTTCGGCAAACTCGCGCTGGTCGGCGGAAAGCTCGGTGCCGAGCAGCAAACCCGTCATGCCAATAATGCCATTCATCGGCGTGCGGATTTCGTGCGACATGCTGGCCAGAAACGCGCCTTTGGCGACGTTGGCGGCTTCGGCGGCTTCCTTGGCTTCGCGCAGCTCGACGGCGGCCTGCTTGAGCTGCCCAATATCGAGCATGCCAATGAAGAATGCCTGCTCGCCATTAAACATCATGGGGTGCAGCGACATCGAGACCCACACCGGTGCGCCATCCGCGCGCTTGAGCTGGATCTCGCGCTGGTTGAGCCGGCCCGTGCGCTGCAGCTCCTCAAGCACCTGCGGGCGCACGGAAGGGTCGTAGTAGTAATCGGGCGCCTGGTAGCCAACGAATTGATCGAGCGTGTAGCCCAGCAGCTCGGCCACATGCTGGTTCGCGTAGAGGACGTTGTAGTCGCTGCTGCGCACAATCACGATCGGGATCGGGCTGGCCTCGACAATTGCGCGCGAGCGCTCTTCGGCCTCGCGCAGGTGCTCGACCGCGCTGCCAAGCTCGGCGGTGCGCTCGTTGACCTTGCTTTCCAGCGAGCGCTCGGAATCCTTCAGGGCGCTGTTGGCGGCGCGCAGTCCGTCAAACGTGTCGTTCAGGCGCGCGCTGTACTGCCAGAGCTGGTGCAGCGTCAGCGAAATAAACACCACGGCAAGCGCGAAATTCAGTGCCGGCAGAAGCCACGGCGCCACCAGCGTGAAGAAATCGTAGGGGTTGGGGCGCAGCGCCAGCAGCCCGGCCAGCACGCCAACCACGCCATTCACCACCATGAAGCGCGGCAGCGCGCGGCGGCTCATGTACGGCACCGCCAGCGTAACAGGCCACAAGGCCAGCGCGATCATGCCGGCGAAGAGCTGCGGGAAGAAGAACAGCACGCACAGCAGAATCGCCCAGATGCCGACCGAGAAGATCACCACCGGCGTCTGCACATGGTTGCGGTTGGTCAGGCGCACCGCCGCCAGCAGCCCAATGGTGTTGGCGGTGACGAGTGCAAGCACCAGCCAGAAGATCGGCTGATTGCGCGTCAGGCTGTAGTACGTCAAAATGACAATGCCCGACGAGCTGGCTGGCACATCGAGCAGCAGGAACTGCCGCAGCCGCCGCGCCTCGGGCGAAAGATCTTCCGCTGGTGAAAGGAACTTGCTGATCATCGTACCCCGCCACATTCTAGTGTTATGCCACATCCATAATTACGCGCCTCAGCTGGCGGGCGGCTCCAGTGTCATGGGCATGCCGCCAGCCGGGCGCAGGGTGCCAACCGCTTCCGGCTGCGGGTTCTGCCCCGGCA
>LJCR01001776.1 GCA_001399705.1 Kouleothrix aurantiaca | reverse complement strand
GCTATGGCACCGTGCTGGGCTTGCTGCCCACGCGCCTGTGGTACGCCGCCGATGGCGGCGCGGGCCGCGCCTGGCTGCCGCAGCATGGCCTGCGCGCGCTGCCGATCTTCGCGCTTCTCATCTTCACCTACGCGGCCGAATTTGCCGGGCAGGTGTTTGGCCTGTGGGGCTTCAGCAACCTTGTCACGACGCTGGCGGGGCTGGTGACGGGCGTGGGCCTGGGCCTGATGTTCCACCCGATCTTGCAGGGCCGCGCCGACTGGCTGCGCGAAGCGGTGCGCCGATGAAGAATCGCGCGCTTGCAATCGGCCTGTTTGCGCTGCTGGCGCTGGCCGAAATTGGCGATCTGGCCGGCCTGATCGTCACGCTGGGCGATCCCGCGCCCGCCGCTGCGCAGCTGGGTATTTCCCCGCGCGCCGAAACAATCCGCGCAATCATTCTGCTGGCCTTTGCGCTGATAATTGCCCTGAACAGCGCGATTGCGCTGCTGGGCGCGCTGCTGCGCCACGCGCTGATGGTGCAGTTTGGTGCGCTGATGGCGGGCGTGGGCCTGGTGCTCTACGGCCTGTACCAGATCGGCAGCGCGTTGTTTCAGCACGGCCAGCTGCTGTATGCCGGCGTCGGCGCGATCTACCTGGGGCTGGCGGCGCTGGCGTTTCGCTTTGCGCGCTCAGGCGCGCCGCGCGCCGCACCCGCCCAGCCCAAGCCAGAAGCGGGGTAAGAGACCGCATTCACCACGAAGACACGAAGATTTGGAAGTACGTGCTATGTAGAACGCACGCTTCGTTGCCAGTAGTTGGTAGTCGTTGGTCGGTGGTCGCGCGTTGGACGACCGACAACTAAACATCGACCACTCGGTGGTCAGTAGTCGGTCGTCGGTGGTCATACCTGCAGCATCCCGTCAATGAGTTGCAGCAGCGCCGGCAGAAAGCGCGGATCGCCGCCGCGCCGCAGTGGACGCATGCTGGCTGCGACCTGCGCCATGCCCGAGCCAGCCGGGCCGATGCGCAGGGTGATCTCGCTGGCCGGCGCGAGCCAGCCCTGCCCCGCGCGCGCCACAATCAGCCCGCGCTCGATATCGTGGCGCTCGATGCGCGCCTGCGTGGTGCCAAGCGCCGTCAGGCAGGCGCCAAACAGCGCGTGCGGCTCGGCGCGGTAGCTGCGCGCGATTGTTTCAGGACTAGTGTTCATCGTTTCCTCGTCATTCTGTCGCCGCCATGATAGCACGGCCCGCCGCCCCGCCGCCCAAACCAAACGATCAATGCCAAATCCCCCACTTTCCGTGATTATTGTCAGCTGGAACGGCATGCGCCACCTGCCGGACTGCCTGGCCGCGCTCGTTCCGCAGCTGCCCGCCGACGCCGAGATCGTGCTGGTCGACAACGGCTCCAGCGATGGCATGCCGGCCTGGGCGCGCGCCAGCTATCCCGCCGCGCGCGTGCTGCCCCTGCGGCAGAACCTGGGCTTCGCGGGCGGCGTCAACGCCGGGCTGCGGGTGGCGCAGGGTGAATTACT
>LJCR01001778.1 GCA_001399705.1 Kouleothrix aurantiaca | reverse complement strand
GTTCTTCACCCTGGCCCGCGCTCACACCCATCAGCAGGTTGTCGCGCAGGGTTTCGCTAAACAATCGCGGCACCTGCGGCGTGTACGCCACGTGCGGCGGCACCATGAACGTTCCCAGGTCGTCAATCCGCCGCTCGTTCCAGCAGACTGCGCCCGCCTGTGGCGGCAGCAAGCCCAGCAGCGCCCGCAGCATGGTGCTTTTGCCGCTGCCGATGCGCCCGGTCACCACCACAAACTGCCCGCGCCCGATGCGCAGGCTCACGTCCTCAATGCCCTGGCCGCTGCTTGGGTAGCGGTAGGTCAGCCCGCTGACGCTCAGTGTTTCCAGGGCGTCGCGCTGGTTTCTGGCCGGCGCGGCCAGCGCCGGCAGCGCGCCACGCATGCGCACATCGGCGTCGTGCTGTACCAGCAGCGGGGCTGGCGCGTCCTGCAGCAGCTCAACGGCGCGCTGCAGCGACACGCCCACCTGCTGGTAGCGCGTCACATAGCCGCCAACCATGCCCATCACGGTGGCCAGCCAGCTCAGGTACGAGGCGAACAGCGAAAAATCGCCCACCGAAATCTGGCCCGACTGCAACGACTGCGCTGCGAGAATGAGCAGCACGCCGGTGGCGATATTCGTTGCGCCAAACGAGAATGCGTTGATCAGGTTGGTGAGCAGCTGGTCGCGCAGGGCCGCCGTGCGCCGCACTTCGCTGGCGCGCTGAAGGTGCGCAACCACGTGGGCTTCCGCGCCCGCGACTTTGACCGCCTGCACCGCGCCAAACAGCTCGCCCAGCAGGCCCGTCACCTGCCCGATCGATTCCTGGCTGGCCTTGCGGTAGCGCCGAATGCGATTGTTCAGCGCGTTCACAAACGCCAGAATGGCGAGCAGCGGCAGAAAGCCAAAGATCGTAATGCGCAGGTCGATACGCACCAGCGTGACAAACGCGATTCCAAACGCCAGGATCTGCCCGATCGGGTCGGCTGTCCATGTCATAAACACGCTGATGTGGGCCATGTCGTCGCGCAGGCGGCTCACGGCCTCGCCCGGCGACGAGCCCGGCGGCAAGGGGGTTGCGCCTGGCCGCCCGAGGATCGAGCGCAGCAGGTTGTGGCGCATGAGCGCGTCGGCAAGCAGCATGGCGGCTTTTTCGCCAAACGGGTAGGCCAGCGCCGAGACCGAGCGCACAACTGCCACGCCGATCAGCACGCCGGCGAAGGCCCAGAGCGTTGCGCTGGTGCTGTTCGTCAGCGGCGCGTGATTCGAAAGCATGTCGAATATGCGCCGAATGACCACGCCGGGCACCAGCGGCCACAGGTAGAAGCTGATGATGCCAAACGCGCTGAACGCGTAAATTGCTGGCCGAAAAGCGATCAGGCGGGCGACGTACCACCACGACGAGCGAATTGTGAACGGCTGTACTTGTGTGGACATAACGTTTTTCTGCTCCTTTTAGCTGAGCATATCGTCCAGGCCGGCGCGCAGGAGCTGCGCAAAGCGTGAGCCGGTGTCGCGCACCAGTGCGGCGCGCA
>LJCR01001779.1 GCA_001399705.1 Kouleothrix aurantiaca | reverse complement strand
GCGCGATTGGGTGGGCGCGCGCCTCGGCCAGCAGCATCGCTTCGAAGAGATCAAGCGTGCGCTCGTAGCGCTGCTGCGGGGTCAGCGCCGCCGTGAGCGGGGTATCCTCAAACGCCGCGCCAAGCAGGTCGCCCAGCAGTGGCGCAAAGCGCAGCAGGTCGGGCGCAAGCTCGCGCACGCGCCGCTCGACCAGGGCGAAGAGCTGCGCGGGTTTCTGCGCCAGGTTCAGGTTGAAGAACTGCACCAGCAGCTCGCGCACCAGCGCGTAGGCGTTGTTCTGGTCGTAGCTCTGCGCTTCGACGCTATACGGGAAAAACGCCGCCAGCCCCTCATTCACGCCCGATTGCAGCACCATCTGCTGCAGCGCCGCTTCGATCAGGCGCGTTTTGCCCGCGCCGGCTTCGCCGGCCAGCGCCACGACGCCGCCCTGCTGATCGTTAAATGCGCGCCGGGCCTGCGCAATAATCTGGCTCACTTCGGCGTCGCGCCCCACCAGCTCGGGGCGGGCCAGGCTGCGCTGCGGGCCCTGCGAAACGCCATAGGCGCGCAGCGCCCGCCCGATCGGCACAGGCTCGGTCACGCCCTTCAGCAGCACTGGCGCGAGCGCCTGCACTTCGATATGGCGCTCAACCGCCCGCCGCGTCGAGGGCGAGACAATAAGTGCGCGCTCTTCGGCGGTCGACATCAGGCGCGCCGCCAGGTTGACATGCTGGCCCATCACGGTGTATTCGTGGCGCTGCTCTGACCCGACCTTGCCGGCAAACACAACGCCGGTGTTGATCCCAATGCGCTGCTTGAACAGCTGCGGGTCGACCTGCAGAAGCCGGCCAACTTTGGGGTGCAGCAGCCCAAACACCTCGGCGTTCGCCTCGGCTACAACCTCGTTCAGCTCAAATGCCGCCCGCACCGCGCGCAGCGGGTCGTCCTCATTTGCCACCGGCGCGCCAAACAGCGCCATCAGCTTGTCGCCATAGGTGTACATATCGACTTTGTTGACAATGCCGCCGTAGCGGTGCACCACTTCCTGGGCGCGGCGGTAGTAGGCGTTCAGCACGGCCACCGCCGTCTCGCAGTCATCGCCCACCATATCGAGCACGCTGGTAAATGGGTAGAAATGCGCGAACAGCACCGTCACCGGCCGAAACTCACCGGCGGCCTGCTGGTCATCGGGTTCGAGAAAGCGGTGGGGCAGGTTGCGCGGCAGGTAGGGGCGCAAGGCATCAATCTGGCCGGCCAGCACCATCAGCTCGTGTATGTCGCTGCGGCCCAGCCCGCGCCCCCAGCGGCTAAACGGCGGCGGCGGATCCACACGTGGCATGGAGCGCAACAAAGAAAAGTTCGACTGGCGCGGCTCGACTGTGGCGTCGGGCACGAGCGCGTGTGTCTGGCGCGAGATCACTACTTCGCCCGGCTCGGCAATTTCTTGCGCCAGCGCCACGCGGTTGATATTCCGCCCCGTCACCACCAGCTCGATATGCTCAGAATCGCCAACCTCGGCGGCAAACACATGCCCGC
>LJCR01001775.1 GCA_001399705.1 Kouleothrix aurantiaca | reverse complement strand
CCAGTGACCTTCGACGGCAAGGCCCACACTGGCGGGCGCGTGGATGGTAGCTGGGTTTCGCCCGCTGATACCGCGCAATACGGCACCTGGCAGATCGTGCTGAAGGGCGCCGATAGTGGCGTGGAAGTGGCGCTGCCGCTCACAATCGAAGCGCCAGCTTCGCAGCCTGCCCTCGCGCCGACCGTCAGCCCGGCGGTCGGCCGGCCTGGCAGCACCTTTCTGTTCAAAATGGGCGGCTTCCAGCCCGGCGAGGTGCTGAGCACCTGGGCGAACGTGCCCGACGGCACCGTTCTGGCGATCGACAACGATACCTTCAAACCCAACATTCGCGACCTGAAGGATTGGCAGTGGAGCGCCCAGCCTGATGGCAGCATTGGCTTTAGCTGGGCCGTGCCGGCCAATGCTCCGCTTGGCACCTGGCAGATTGTGGTGCAGGGCCGCACCAGCGGCGCGGTACAGGTCGCGAGCTTCCAGGTGATTGCGGGCAGCTAGCAGAAAATCGTCCGCGTTCTATTGATCTTGCAAGCTATCGCGAAGGGAACGAGCATTCGTTGCTCGTTCTCTTGTTATGCAACTTTTGCTTACTGAACACGAATGCTGCTGACAATACCTTCGGTGGTTGGCGTGGGGGTTAGCGAGTCCTTACGTACTACAGTCTCAGTATCGCTGACCTCAAGGTATAAGCTATCATAACCACCTGCTAGACCTTCTCCCCCTTGATGAATAATTGCCCCAGCTTGAATAAATTGTTCACCAGGCTGTACAAGCTGAATTTGGAATTCATATATTTGCGTTGTGTTCTTTTGGATTTGCACTTTTTGGCGTACTTGGCCATTTGTGATTACTACTCCAGATGGAAGATAAAAGACTACCTCAGCATCGGAACCATCAACAATTGAATCGACTGTAGCACGTAACGTTAAGTTACCACCCAAAGCTGGAAGAGGGCCATGGTCAAGCTTTACATGTATAAAGTTAGCTGTCGATGATGTGCCACATCCGGCAGCCAGCAGCAACAGCACAAGCAAACCGGTTACGATATGCCCGATTGATGGATGATAACGAGTCATGGGGTACCTCGGCTGTCATTGCAACAAAAGGACGAAAGGCACAGCGCCCTTCGTCCTCGGTCATTAATCCTTCGTCGCTGGCTTAGCGCGCGCGAGCAGCGGCCACGGCCTTCTGCGCGGCATCGGCCAGGCTGTCGGCGGGTATGAGCACCGACTCGGCCAGCAGCTTGCGGCCGGCTTCTTCGTTGGTGCCTACCAGGCGCGCAACCATCGGCACGTCGGTCTTCACCTCGTCGAGCGCGGCAATAATGCCCTTCGCCACCTCGTCCACGCGCGTGATGCCGCCAAAGATATTGAACATCACCGCCTTGACGTTCGGGTCGGCCAGGATGATCTGCAGCGCGGCTTTCACCTTGTCCTTGCCCGCGCCGCCGCCAATGTCGAGGAAGTTGGCCGGCTCGCCGCCGTACAGCTTCACCACGTCCATGGTCGCCATCGCCAGGCC
>LJCR01001777.1 GCA_001399705.1 Kouleothrix aurantiaca | reverse complement strand
ACCCGTATGGCTCGTGGGGCAACCCCGTGTACACCCAAACCGACAACGCGGCGCTGCTGCAGACCGCCGCGTTCGTCGGCATCTGGGGCATCCTGTTTCTGATGGCCTGGACCGCGCGCGTGGCAAACTGGGTGTGGGACAATGGCCTGCCTGTGGCGCGCGCCAGCCGTGGCCCGGTGTTCTACGCCGCCGCGTTGCTGCTGGCGCTGCTGGGCGGCGGAGCGTGGCTCGCATTTGCGGCACCGGCGCGGGCAGAAGTGCCGGTTGCAACCGTGGTGTCGAGCAGCCAGCAGTTGCTGAACTCCGTGCCATCCGACGCGCTGGGCCGTTTGCTTGCCGGAACTGCCACCGCGCAGGACAATGCACTGCTGCACACCGGAATGGCCACGCTTTCCGACGAGATGCTCGCCCAAAGCGCCCGCGCGGCACAGGCCGGTGCCAGGATCATCGTGTGGCCCGAAGGCTCGCTGCTGCTCAGCCCCGCCGACGAGGCCGCGTTCCAAGGCCGCGCCGCAGAGCTGGCCCGCAACAACGGCGTGTACCTCGTCACGGCCTACGCAGTGCTGCACCAGGGCGCCAAGCACGAGAACAAAGCAATTGTGTTCGACCCGCGTGGCGCGCAGGCGCTCGAATATGCAAAGCACAATCTGGTGCCGTTTGCCGAGGACAGTGTTTTCGAACGCGGCGCGGGCCTCATCCCCACGCTCGACACGCCGTATGGTCGCCTCGCAGTGGTGATCTGCCACGACCAGGACCACCACGAGTTCATCGCGCAGGCCGGGCGGCAGGGCGTCGATCTGCTGCTTATTCCCACCGGCGACTGGAAAACGATCGACCAGGCCCACCAGCGCCTCGGGATGATGCGCGCGGTCGAGCAGGGCGTAACGGTGGTGCGGGCGACGCGCGGCGGCTTGTCGGCGGTGATCGACCCACAGGGCCGCGTTCTGGCCAGCATGGATCGCGGCGACGTATACTTCGACCGAACGCCGGTCGAGCCGGCCCTGCCGAACGATGTCAGCACGATGTTTGGCAGCGCCCCAGCCAGCGGAATGCCGACGCTGTACCGCACGACTGGCGATGCGTTTGCGTGGCTGTGTGTGGCAGGATTGGCCGGGTTCGTCGCGGCAGCGTTGCGACGCCGCCAGGCACGTGCGGCAGTGCCGGCAGTGGTCTGAAGCCAATGCGGTTCCGTCAAGGAAGACCGGATTTTTTACCACGAAGACACGAAGACACGAAGATTTTTAAAGCATATTGAGCTTATAAGCTATCGCTCTGACGGTAGACGGAAAACGATAGACCAATGGCTCTGTAGGAGGTTGAAACGTCCAACTATTGTTCGAGGTTTATCTGAACTCTCTATAGAAGATGGTCAGCACGCCCGCGAACATCGATGTTTGCGGGCGTCGCGCGTGTCCGCAAATGGCGGAGATGTCAGTTTTCAGCAACTTCGGGCCAGAACTCGGCTGCATAGGCGCGAAACGCGCTTGCCGCCCCAAGCGCAGCCCAGCTCCGGAG
>LJCR01001774.1 GCA_001399705.1 Kouleothrix aurantiaca | reverse complement strand
GCCCCAAGCTTTCCGACAGCCCGCTGCTGAAGCTGCGCACGGTGCGCCGCCTGCTGGTTGATCAGGGCGGCAGCCCAACCCGCGCGCTGCAAACCGTGCTGCGCCAGGCGATTGAAAACCTGCGGCCCGACGAACAGCCCGACCCAACCGCACAGGAGTGGTTGCTCTATAACATTCTGGAATTACGCTTTCTTCAGGGCAAACGCACGCGCGACATCGCGGAACGGCTGGCCATGAGCGAATCCGATTTTTATCGCAAGCAGCGCATTGCGGTGGAAGAGGTCGTTCGCCAGCTCGCGCTGATGGAAGAGTCGGAGTCGTCATGAAAATTCTGCTGGCGGAGGATGAGCCCGATATACAATTCGTCACGCGACTGGCGCTGGAAGATGCCGGGCATCAGGTTGTACTCGCCGACGACGGCATGGCGGCGCTTGAGCGCGCACAGGCAGAGCTGTTCGACGTGATTCTGCTGGATGTGATGATGCCGCGCCTCGACGGCCTGGCCGTGTGCCATAAACTGAAATCCGACCCGCTGCTCCGTCACATGCCGGTGATCTTCCTGACTGCGCGCTCGCAGCAATTCGAAGTCGAGGCCGGGTTGCACATGGGCGCAGTTGGGTATATTGTTAAGCCCTTCGATATGTTTGGCCTGAGCCGCGAGATCAACGCGATTTTAGCCCAGCATGGCAGTTCATGAGTGGTATCCAGCGAGAGGGACATCAACGTCTCCTGGCCGCAGTCGATGCGTTTGACGCAATCGCGCGTGTTCCTGGGCGTCCATCTCCGTTGGTCTGTGCCCATGCGCTCACAAGCATGCTGAGCGCGCTCGACGTTCCTGAAGGCGGTATTTTTTTCTACCAGCCCCAGTTGCGCCGGCTCGATTTGGTGGCGCACAGCCCCGC
Source organism: Kouleothrix aurantiaca (assembly GCA_001399705.1). Lineage (GTDB taxonomy): Bacteria > Chloroflexota > Chloroflexia > Chloroflexales > Roseiflexaceae > Kouleothrix > Kouleothrix aurantiaca. The sequence continues at coordinate 614 of LJCR01001774.1, read as the reverse complement.
CAGCAGCATCCTTGCCAAACATACTCCCCAGCGCGTTTTCGCCACCGACAACCCCAACCTCGCCGCGCTGGCTGCGCTCCATAGCTCCGTGCAGGTGGGCGAACTGGCAAGCGGGCTGGTGCCGCGCCGCTCGCTGGCAGTGCCCATGTACGATGGCGCCACCCTGTTCGGCGTTGTGCAGATCGTGGCCGGGCCGGAACAAACCTTAAGCGCCGAGCAGCGCTGGCTGCTGGAAGCGCTGACACAGCGCATGGCCGCCGCCATGTGCCACGCCCAGCACGACCCCAGCACCCAGCTGGCGCAAGAACATACCCGCGCGCTGGTTGATGCCAGCAACGACGCCATTCTGATGCTCGACTCGCTTGGCGTGGTGACGATGATTAACCGGCGCGCCAAATATTTTTTCGGCCTGGCCGAGCGCGACGTGGTTGGGCGAAACCAGCCGCAGCTGCGCGCGGTGTTTGAGCGCATTTTTGAAGACAGCCAGGCATTTGAAACGTGGCTTGCGCCGCTTCTGGCATCGGCCGAAGAGCGCGCCGTCACCGAGCTGGGCATGCTGCGCGCTGCGCCACGCCTGCTGCAATGCTTCAGCGCCCCGGTGCCCGATCACCGCG
>LJCR01001773.1 GCA_001399705.1 Kouleothrix aurantiaca | reverse complement strand
GGCGGTGTGGGCGGCGCTGGCGCTTGCGCCCGCCAGCAGGGTCGCGCTGGCCTCGGCACCGCGCGCGATCCCGGCGATGCGCACCGTGGCGGCCTGCTCGTGGTGGCGGTTCATCACCGTCACGGCGTAGCCATCCGTACCCTGCGAAGCCGTGCCGGTCACGGCCGGGCGACCGTTCGGCAGGCTCGCGCCGCGCGTTGCATCTACTGGCAGCGCGGTTGCGCCAAGGTGTGGCGCGTGCATCCGCAGCACGTGGTAGGTGGGCGTGAGCCACATCCGCGCGCCCTCGGTGTTCACCACCGACTGCAGCACATTCACGATCTGGGCGAGGTTGGCGAGCGTCAGCACGTTGCACTGGCGGTGGAAGGCCTCCAGCGCCGCGCCAGCCGCCAGCGCGTCGCGCAGCGTGTTGGCCTGCTCATAGGTCACCGGGTCGCGGCTGGTGGCGCTACCGCGCGGCCCCCACGTGCGCGCTTCGGGGTGCCACACACCCCACTCATCCAGCGCCAGCCCGATCTGGCGTTTGCCGCCGGTGGCGTCGTGCACAATCGCGGCGGTGCGGGTGATGAAATCTTCGGTCTCGTCGGCCTCGGCCAGCAGCCCGTAGTACTCGTCGGCGCTGAAGTTGCTTTCCGGCCCGCCATTGATCCAGTAGCGGTGGATCGACAGGTGATCGACCAGATCGATGTGGCGGCCGATGGTTTCGAGCAGGATGGCGTTCCACTCATCTTCCTGGCCGCAGACAACCAGCTCGGCGGAAGGATCGACGTGGCGCAGCATGGTGGCGTAGCGCACATACTCGCGGGCGTAGGTGGCCGCCTCGTAGTTGCCGCCGCAGCCCCAGTTCTCGTTGCCCACGCCCCACAGCTTCACGCCATACGGCGCGGCGTGGCCATTGGCCGCGCGCTGCCGGGCGAGCTGGGTGCGCACCGCCGAGTTGCAGTACTCCATCCAGTCGCACAGCTCCTGCGGCGTGCCGGTGCCGACATTCCCGGCCAGGTAGGGCTCGGCGCCAAGCTGCTCGCACAGCCACAGAAACTCGTGCGTGCCCAGCGTATTGTCGTCTTCCACCTGCAGCCCGCACGACATGCCCAGGCGGATCGCGCGCTCTTCCGCCGGGCCAATGCCATCGCGCCAGTGGTAGTGGTCGGCGTAGCAGCCGCCCGGCCAGCGCAGCATCGGCACCGGCAGCGCCTTCAGGGCGGCAAGCACATCGCTGCGAAAGCCATTGGTATGCGGAATAGACGTGTTCTGGTTGCCGATCCACAGGCCATCGTAGCAGCAGCGGCCAAGGTGCTCGGCGAAATGGCCATACAGGCGCGGCGAGATCGTGCCGATCGGCGCGCTGGCGCGAACCGTAAGCGTTGTTTCCACGGCAGTTTCCTTATTTCGTTAGGTTGCAAACAAAGCTGGCAAATTCAAGGCGCACAAAATCGCGCGGTCGTGCCGCCACACTGTGCGCTCAGCGCATCTTCACTCTTTTGGGGCTTTAGCGCCCGCCCATACCGGTCAGCGT
>LJCR01001772.1 GCA_001399705.1 Kouleothrix aurantiaca | reverse complement strand
ATTCAGGAGTGGGGCAAGAAAATTGTGATCGTGCTGAACAAGGCCGATCTGCTGGAGCCCCACGAGATCGAGCAGGTCGAAACCTTTATTCGCGAGAATGCCCGCGACCTGCTGGGCTTCACGCCCGAGATCTTCCCCGTCTCGGCGCGGCTGGCCCAGCGCGCGCGCGCCGGCGCTGGCGACGATGTCTGGCAGGCCAGCCGCTTCGACGCAATCGAGCGCTACATCCTCGAAACGCTGGATGAAGAGCAGCGCGTGCGCCTGAAGCTGCTTTCGCCGCTGGGCGTTGCGCGCCACCTGAACGACAAATACCTGGCCGTGGTCGAAGATCGGCTGGGCACGCTGCAGGATGACTTCAAAACGCTCGATAATATCGAGCGCCAGCTCGACCTGTTCCACGGCGATCTGAGCGAAGATTTCAAATACCACCTGACTGAAGTGCAGAACGTGCTGAGCGAGTTCGAGCTGCGCGGCAACGACTTCTTCGACGACACGATCCGCCTGGGCAATATCTTCCGCCTGATGCGCACCCAGGAGCTGCGCGACGACTTCGAAAAATATGTCGTCGCCGATGTTCCGCACCAGATCGAGGAAAAAGTGCACGGGCTGATCGACTGGATGATCGACAAAAACCTGCGCCTGTGGCAATCGGTGATGGATTACCTGCGCCGCGAGCGCGTGCCGCACCACCAGGATGGCCTGATCGGCGACATTGGCGGCTCGTTCGACTACAACCGCGGCGCGCTGATCGACTCGGTGGCGCGCAGAGCCCAGCAGGTGGTCGCATCCTACGACCGCGAGGCCGAGGCGCAGATGCTGATGGACGACGTGCGCGGCGCGATTGTGGCCACTGGCCTGACGGAAGCGGGCGCGGTGGGCCTGGGCGCGCTGCTGATCGCGATCTTCCACACCGTTGCGCTTGATTTCACCGGCCTGCTGGCGGCGGGCCTGGTTGCTGGCGTGGGCCTGTTCATTCTGCCGGCCAAGCGCCGCCAGGTGAAAAAAGAATTCCGCGAAAAGCTGGCCGATATGCGCGCGCAGCTGATGGAGACGATGCGCCGCCAGTTCGACACCGAGCTCGAGCAGATGATGACGCGCATCCGCGAGGCGATTGGCCCCTACACGCGCTTTATTCGCTCGCAGCGCGAGCTGCTGGTTGAAGTGCAGCGCGAGCTTTCGGATGTCGATGTTGAGCTTGGGCGGCTGAAAGCCGAGATCGGCTAAAGCGAGCAGCAGGGGCGAAGGCGCACTTCGCCCCTTTTTACAATCCACCCATCACCACCCCGGAGGTCGTATGCGTCACAGCGGCGTGATAACCCTGACCACCGATTTCGGCACCTCCGACAGCTATGTCGGCGCGATGAAGGGCGTGATCCGCAACCTTGCGCCAGCCGCCCGCCTGATCGACATCACCCACGAAGTCAGCCCGCAGAACGTCCACCAGGCCGCCTACATTGTGCAAACTTTCTATCACTATTTCCCGCCCGGCACCATTCATCTGGTCATTGTCGACCCGGG
>LJCR01001770.1 GCA_001399705.1 Kouleothrix aurantiaca | reverse complement strand
GATTGGCGGCTACCTGTTCAGCCATGTCGCGGCCTACCATGCCGGCGTGGCGGTGCGCAACATCCTGGTGCCAGTGGGCAAAAAGAAGGTCGCCTACGACGTGCTGCCCTGGGTGACATTCACCGACCCGGAGGCGGCGCGGATCGGCCTGACCGAAGAAGAAGCCATGCAGAAGGGGCCGGTGCGCGTGATCCGCTTCCCCTACAGCGAGATCGACCGGGCGCAGGCCGAGGCCGAGACGCACGGCTTCATCAAGCTGGTGCTGGGCGCGAAGAACGACGACATCCTGGGCGCGCATATTGTTGGCGCGCACGGCGGCGAGCTGCTTGCCGAGATCGCGCTGGCGATGAAGTACAAGCTCGGGCTGGACGCGATTTTCAGCACCACGCACGCCTACCCGACCTATACCACCGGCTTGCAGCAGGCGTCGTTCGAGGCCTACCTTGAGTCGGAATCGATCAAGGGCGCGCGCAAATTCATTCGCCCGGTGCTCTCGCTGCGTGGCTAGTGCGCTTCCAGCGCAGGGGTTGGGGGATGGGGAACAGGGGTTGGCATTTGCAATGCTGAAGCCTTTCCTGATACCCGCATCGCCTTCTCGATAGTGTACGAGCTTCTCGCAGCTCCTTGCATGAGCGGCGGCACCCCGGTTCGGGCTGCCGCCGCTCCGTTTCTTGGTACACATCTTGTACACAGGCATCGCAAAGCGCTCTTTCGCTGGGAAGAGCCACAACAAGCGCAAAGTCGCGGAGGGCGTATGATCATCTTCGGCATCGACATTGGCGGGTCGGGCATTAAAGGGGCGCCGGTTGATATTACGCAGGGCGAGCTGATCAGCTCGTACCATCGCATTCCCACGCCGCAGCCCTCGTCGCCGGAGGCGGTGGCGCAGGTTGTTGGCGAGCTGGTGCGCCATTTCGACTGGCACGGGCCAGTTGGCTGCACCTTCCCGGCTGTTATCAAGAATGGCGTGGCCTACAGCGCCGCCAATGTCGATAAAGCCTGGATCGGTACCAACGCCGACGAGCTGTTTGAAAAGGCGACTAACTGCCCGTTCGTTGTGCTGAACGACGCCGATGCGGCTGGCCTGGCCGAGGTGGAATACGGCGCGGGGCGCGATGTAAAGGGCGTGGTCATGCTCCTGACGATCGGCACCGGCATCGGCAGCGCGATGTTCGTGGATGGCAAGCTGGTGCCCAACACCGAGCTGGGGCATATGGACATTCGCGGCAAAGAAGCCGAGCACCGCGCCTCCGACCGCACGCGCTCGAAGAAGAAGCTCAACTGGAAGCAGTGGGCTGGCCGCTTTGATGAAGTGCTCCAGCGCATGGACGCGCTCTTCTCGCCAAACCTGTTTATTATTGGCGGCGGCATCAGCAAGAAGCACGCGAAATTTCTGCCCTTGCTTACTGTGAAAACACCGGTCGTCCCCGCCCAACTGCTGAACGAAGCTGGCATTACCGGCGCGGCGCTGGCTGCCCGCGCGCTGGCCGAAGAGCCGGTCGCGGTGTAAATACTATTG
>LJCR01001771.1 GCA_001399705.1 Kouleothrix aurantiaca | reverse complement strand
GGCGGCCGTGCCGCCAGTGCTGGCCTGGCCGCAGGCCGCCAGCACCAGCGCCAGCAGCGCGCCCAGCACGAGGAATTTGTACGTACGAAGGTGTGTCATTGCGCAATTCTCCTGTATAAACCATGTATCGTCGCCTGCGTTCCGGCACGGCTGCCAGCGCGTAGCAGCTGCCCAGCGACGCAGACGCTCAACCTACGCCTCCGGTACGCTGAAGACGCGTTGGACGCCGCCCAGGATTCCTTCGGCGGCAAGCGCCAGCAGCGCCACAGGAATGGCGCCGACGAGCATAATGCGCGGTTCGTAAAGTGCGAACCCGCGTGTAATGAAATCGCCCAGCCCGCCGCCGCCAATAAATGCAGCCAGCGTCGCGCTGGATACCACCTCGACGGCGGCGGTGCGAATGCCGGCAATAATCGCCGGCAGCGCCAGCGGCAGTTCAATTCTGCCAAGCACCTGGCGCGCTTCCAGGCCCATGCCATAGGCCGCCTCGGTCAGCGCCCGATCGACATTGTGCAGCCCGGCGTAGGTGTTGATGAGCACCGGCGGCAGGGGCAGCACGGTCAGCGCCAGCAGGGCCGGGCGGAAGCCGGTACCAAGGTAGGGCAGGGCGAGAAACAAGATCGCCAGACTTGGCACCAGCCGTAGCGCGCCAAATCCGTTGATCACAAGCTGCGCTGCCCGCGCCCGCCGCACAATCCAGATGCCGAGCGGCACGCCGATCAGGATGCTGAGCGCCAGCGCAGACAGGCTGAGCGATAAGTGCCGGCCCAGCGCTTCCCAGAAGCGGTCTTGGTTGGCAAGAAAATAGGTGTAGGCGTCCAGCAGCAACTGCATGTGCTTTTCTTCACGTATGCGAACGTTGGCCTACAATACCACGTTTACTGGTATTGTCAACTAAATTGATATACTTACTAAATAATTTCGATGGCAATAAATATGAGCCAGCGAGCTGCCGTGTTCCAAAGCACGTGCTGCTTTGTGACCACCGGGCCGCCTGTGGCTCAATGGAATGCGTTTACGTTATGCAACCGGTGTTACAAATCTTCCAAGCGATACACCAGCTCATCCCCCCACATCACCTCAGCAGATTGGCGATTGGCGCGCACAAGCACGCCCGATTGCGCTGGAACCAGCTCGATGGTTATGATGCGCTCGCGCCACTGCAGCCTCACGCCATAGCGCTCGCCCGCGCCGCGCCATTGCACAGGCAGATTTGGGCGCAGCCGAAGCACATTTTGATCGGGCGCGAGCCCGAGAATGACATGCAGCAATAAGTGGGCCGTGAACGCGCCCCAGCCATAGCCCTCGCCGCCGCAGCGCCCATCGGGCGGCCAGAACTCGCAGCTAATGCCGGGCAGTGTGTGCCCATGCGTGTGGCTGCGCGCATCCCAGAAGCGGTAGGCGCGCTCGCAGATCGCCGCCGCCAGCGCCGCCGCCGTGCCGTGCAAACCCGCCGATTGCGCGGCGGCGGGCGCCATCCACGCACCCATGGGCCACGGCAGCGTCGCCGGGTCGAGCG
>LJCR01000177.1 GCA_001399705.1 Kouleothrix aurantiaca | reverse complement strand
GCATTGCAGGCCAAAACGCTTTTCTCGCTGCTGCTTGAGCGGCATCCCGACCGCTACACTGAGAGCCAACTCCGCACCTTTCAGCGCCATGTCGCATCCTGGCGCGCCCTCCACGGCCCCGAGAAGGACGTCATCTTCGAGCAACACCACCAGCCTGGTCGGCTCGCTCAATCCGACTTCACGCATATGGACGACTTGGGCATCACACTCAGCAGCGTCCCGTTCCCGCACCTGCTGTTCCACCTGGTGCTGACCTATTCCAATGTCGAAGCCATCAGCCTGTGCTTCTCCGAAAGCTTCGAAGCGCTGGCCGAAGGACTGGAGTTCTGTCTCTGGCAACTGGGCGGCGTGCCCCAGCAACATCGTACTGACAACTTATCGGCGGCCGTCCAGACCATCGAACCTGACGGCAGCCGGCGCTGGACTGACCGCTATCTCGGCCTGATGACTCACTACGGTCTGACCCCAACCACCAATACACCCGGCCAGGCGCACGAAAACGGCGATGTTGAGCAGTCGCATTTCCGCTTCAAGCAGGCGGTCGACCAAGCGCTGCGCGTACGCGGCAGTCGCGACTTTGCCGACCGGGCCACATACACCAATTGGTTGCAGGAGTTGGTTCGCAAACGCAATGGCACCCGCCAGGCGCGCTGGAGAGAAGAACTCGCCGCGCTGCGGCCACTCCCCAAAGCACCGTTGCACCCCTGCCGCGAGCTGAGTGTACGTGTCACGCGCTTCTCGACCATCCGAGTGCTGCATAACACCTACTCCGTGCCCTCCCGGTTGATTGACACGACCCTCACGGTGCGCATCCGCGCCGAGGTGCTTGAGCTGTATGTCGGGACGGTCTGCGCGCTCACACTGCCGCGGCTCCACGGGCGCTTCCAAGCGCGGATTGACTATCGCCACTTGATCTTCTCGCTCGTTCGCAAGCCGGGAGCCTTTGCCCACTACCGCTACCGTGATGAGCTGTTTCCTACGACCACATTTCGCCTGACCTACGACACGCTCCTTGCGCGGCAGCCCAGTCGTGCAGATAAGGAGTACCTGCGTGTGCTGCATCTGGCCGCCTCCACGAGCGAAGCCGATGTGGAGGCGGCCTTGATCTTGTTGGCCGAAAGCCGGACTGTCCCGACCTTTGACGCCGTGCGCGAACTGGTGCGGCGACCCGAGAGGGTAGCGATGCCGGCACTCATTCAGCCGATCTTGGACTTTCAGGTCTACGATGCCTTGCTGACCACGAGGTGTGCGGATGGCTAATCGTCATGAGGATCTGACGCGGCTGCTGCGGGCCTTGCAGTTGCACCATACCGCTGTAGGCGTGGACGAGCTGGCGTTGCGGGCAGCCAAAGAAGGGCTGACCCACGCAGCGTTTCTGTATGAACTGGTGCAGCAGGAGGTCGCCTACCGCGAGCAGCGGCGGTTCGAGCGACTGTTGCGCGCCTCGCGACTGCCACGCGAGAAGACGTTTACCCAGCTGGATCTGAGCCCGTTCGGGCCGCTGCTCGCGCAGCAGATAGAGCGACTACGGGAAGGCACCTTTGTGCAGCAGGCGGTGAATGTGATTGCCGTCGGGAAGCCCGGAACGGGAAAAAGTCATGTCACTGCCGCGGTGGGTCACGTTTTGGTGGCGCAAGGCCAGTCGGTCTACTGGACGAGTACAGCGGCACTGGTGCAACATCTGCTGGCGGCCAAGCGCGACCTACGGTTACCGCGCGAGCTGGCGCGCCTCGACCGGTTTGGGTGTGTCATCCTGGATGACATCGGCTATGTACAACACAGCCGAGACGAAATGGAGGTGCTGTTCACGTTTTTAGCCGAACGGTACGAACGGCGAAGCGTGATACTGACGACCAACTTGGTGTTTTCAGAATGGGATCGGATTTTTAAGGATCCAATGACGACAATGGCGGCGATAGACCGGGTGGTACATCACTCGGTGATCCTGGATATGATGGGCCTAGAGAGCTACCGGGCCAAGGAGGCAAGTGCACAGAAAGCGGCTTCCGCGGCGTCGCTGACGCCCGCATAATCTCACCCGCAATGGAAAGTTCTACAGCAGGGAGCAGAAATAGCGATCGTGTGGTAGAGTGACGTCATGGCATATTCAACTGATCTCCGAGAGCGTGTGCTTGACGCAATCGAGCGTGGTATGTCGCGCTCAGAAGCAATCACCATCTTTGCCGTGAGCGATGGCAGCATCAAACGCTGGCAAAAACTGCGGCGGGACGGCTCGTCGCTCGCCGCTCGCCGCCCGGGCAGGAAGCGCCAAGCCGCCAATCCTCAGGACGATGCGCTCGTGCGAGGCTTGGTCGATGCAACACCAGACGCTACCCTCCAAGAATACGCCGACCAATGGAATGCACTCCACCAGCAAGCACTTTCGCGCTGGACCATCGGTCGCAAGATCCGTCGCCTCAAGTTGACGCGAAAAAAAAGAGTCTGAGGGCACTGGAACGCGACCGGTTCGACCGAGCAGTATTTCAAGCAGTGCAAAGCAGCTGGGACGCCGATGATATTGTGGTGCTCGATGAGTTTGGCTCAAACACGAACCTGACACGCCGCTATGGACGAGCAGCGCAGGGTGAGCGGGTGTATGACGATCTACCACGCACGCGACCACGCAACACGACCACGATTGCCGCCCTCACGACGAGCGGAATGGGACCGGCGCTGGTCGTTTCTGGTGGTGTGAATCGTGTGACGTTTGAAACATACATTGATGTGGTGCTTGGGCCGAGTTTACGCGAAGGGCAGATCGTGGTACTGGACAATGCGAGTGCGCATCACGGCGGACGGATCGCAGCGTTGCTGGCGAAACGTGGCTGTCAGCTGTGGTACTTGCCAGCGTATTCGCCAGACTACTCACCGATAGAGTTGGCATTTTCGAAAGTGAAAGCGTATCTGCGGAAAGTGAAGGCACGAACGCGCGAGGCGCTTGAGGAAGCAATTGCACAAGCGCTGGGCTTGATTTCAGGCGCTGAGGCTCGTGCGTTTTTTGCCCATTGTGGCTTTCCACTCTGGCCCATCCCAGTTCAATAATGGTGCTCTCTGCTATATTTGTCAGGGCTAGCTGGCGAGATTGAGCATCTCGCGCAGCCGCTGCTGAAGATACGCGCGCTCGGCATGGTTGCTGCACAGGGCCAGCGCCCGCTCATAGGCATCAGCGGCAGCCTCGCTCTGGTTCGTCCGGCGCAGCAGATCGGCGCGCGCTGCGTGATAGGGATAAAAGCCATCCGCGCAACTGTCGAGGCGCAACAGCATCTGCAAACCCGTCTCTGCGCCCCAGGCCATCGCCATCGCTACCGCGCGGTTCACTTCGACCACCACAGACGGAGTCATTGTCGCCAGGGTGTCATAGAGTATTACGATCTGACGCCAGTCGGTGGCCTCTGCTGTCGGCGCTTCGGCGTGCAGCGCGCTGATCGCCGCCTGCACCTGATACGGTCCCGGATCGTGAAGGGCGAATGCGGCCTTCAGAACTGCAATGCCCTCGTGAATTCTGGCCTGATCCCAGCGAGCGCGATCCTGTTCATCAAGCAGGATCAGTTCGCCCGTCGCATTCAGGCGCGCCTCGCGCCGTGAATCGTGCAACAGCATCAGCGCCAGCAGACCGCGCGCCTCAGCACTTTGCGGCAGCAGCGCCACCAGCAAGCGGCACAGGCGGATGGCTTCCCCGCACAGTTCGTGCCGGGTGAGCGTATCGCCGCTGCTGGCGCAGTACCCCTCGTTGAAGATCAGGTAGATGACCGCCAGCAGCGCGTCGAGCCGTTGGGGCAGCATCTCGGCAGGCGGCACGCGGTAGGGAATGCCTGCGTTACGCATTTTTGCCCGCGCCCGCGCCAGCCGCTGCGCCATCGTTGGCACCGGCACCAGGAATGCTCGCGCGACCTCCTGGGTCGATAAGCCGCCGAGCGTGTGCAGCGTCAGCGCGACCTGCGCTTCCAGCGCCAGTGAAGGATGGCAGCAGGTGAACATCAGTTTCAGCCGATCATCGGGAATCGAGTCGTCCATCTTGAGTTCATCCTGGGTGGCGAGGGAGTCGAGGAGGGCTGCTTTGCGCTCCAGCGTCGCCGCGCGGCGCAGACGGTCGATGGCGCGGTGCATCGCGACAGTCATCAACCACGCGGCGGGGTTGCGCGGCACACCATCGCTCTCCCGGCGTTCCAGCGCATTGACCAGCGCCTCTTGCAGCGCGTCCTCCGCCAGCGTGAAATCGCCAAGCTGGCTAATGAGCGCCGCCAGAATACGCCCGTGTTCTTCACGGAAGGTCGTTTCGATCTGTGCCGCTGCGGTCATCCCTTACCCGCCAACGCTAGTCCTGGCGATTCGATTCGTGGGGATTCTCCCACACCGGGCGGACCTCAATCGAGCCGTACTTCGCGCCGGGCATCTTGGCTGCCCAGCCAATCGCTTCGTCGAGGTCTTTGCAGTCGAGCAAAAAGATTCCGCCTAATTGCTCGTGCGTTTCGGCGAACGGGCCATCGGTGGTCAAGGTCTTGCCCTTGCGAACGCGCACGGTTGTCGCGTCGGTGACGGGGCGAAGCGATTCACTATGCACCAACACCCCGGCAGCTTGAGCTTGCGTCACAAAATCAAGCCAGGCTTGCACAGCGGCCTTGGCTTGTTCAGGGGTATAGTCTGGCGCTTTGGATGTGTCCGCATAATCCAGCAGCATGTACTTCATGAGGTGATCCTCCTGTTGTAAAGAGTATTGGCTGTTTTTGCCTTTCACTATAAACGGCGAACAGGGAAGCGTCAAAATGACAGATCGAAAGGTGTTCTCATCATTTGATTTCCCCGAAACCAGCGTTCCCACATGATGTCCCGGTGGTCGTGATACGAGAGCTGTTTCTTGGCATTGGAATGCAATTCAAAAATCACTACTAGCTAATGGCCCAATTTCGCACGAATCGTTGCCATACCCCGTGTACGTTTCGCCGATTGGGAACAGCACCATGTAGCGGCGCGGCTGGCCAGCTATGCGCCTGCCGTGCGACGCGTGCAGCTCGGCGCCGGTCGTAGGGCAGACGGCGATTGCGCCCCTGATGGCCAGGCCGATCTGCGAGATCGGGTCGATCTGTGGGTCGGTGATCTCGATGAGCGCCATGGCATGCTCCTTTCCTGGATACTGCCTCTTACGATGTTATACACGCGAGGCGCGCCGTTTTCATGATTCGTGTCCTATTGCAGTCCGGCTGGTCGCATGTTAGGATGGCGGTAGACGCGTCCAGCGATCGATGTCTGGACGCGTTCAGGTTCTGAAGGAGTGGGACGGTCCTATCTATGGCATCAGCACTGCTGCACCGTCTCAGACAGCACTATCGCGCCGCCCAGCGTCGCCCGATTGCCCAGGCCGCGCGCGAGCCCGCCTGGTACATCGCGCACCGGCGCCTGCTCCAGGCCAACCTGGCGCGGCGTGACGCCGACCCGTTGTGGTTCGGCCAGGCGCTGTATATCCAGTTCTTGGGAGCCCAGATCGTTGCGCTGGAGCATGCGCTTGGCGACGATGGCGAGGAGACCGCCAGGCGGTACGCGGCCGCGCGCGGCAGATCTGCATGGCAGATCATTGCCCTGGCGAAGCGCCTGTGCGTGCTGGCGCAGGTGCCGTCCGTCGGGGTGTATGTGCAGTCCGGCCGGCTTCCCACGAGCTGGGCGCAGCTTCTTAA
>LJCR01001769.1 GCA_001399705.1 Kouleothrix aurantiaca | reverse complement strand
CTAAAGCTGGCTTGGAACGACCATGCCTGTCGTACAATACTTTTCAACCTAAAAGGAGCGATCACCATGGACTTTTCAGATCTGAGCGACGAAGATCTGTGGCTGCAAATGCAGGATGACCTGTACGACGGCATGAAAGAAGAAGTCGCCGCACAGACGCGTGAGGCGCTCGGGCGTGGCTTCTCGCCGCAGGAAGTGCTGGGCCTGGGTCTGGTTGCCGGCATGGACATCGTCGGCGTCGACTTCCGCGATGGCGTGCTGTTTGTGCCCGAGGTGCTGATGGCCGCCAACGCCATGAAGGCGGGCATGGAAATCCTGCGCCCGCTGCTGGTCGAAACGGGCGCGGCGCGCATCGGCACGATGGTGATTGGCACCGTCAAGGGCGACATTCACGACATCGGCAAGAATCTGGTCGCGATGATGATGGAAGGCGCGGGCTTTGAGGTGATCAACCTCGGCATCAACAACGACGCCGACAAGTTCCTCGAAGCGATCAAGCAGCACCAGCCCGACATCATTGGCATGAGCGCGCTGCTCACCACCACCATGCCCTATATGAAGGTCGTGATCGACGCGCTGGGCGAGGAAGGCTTGCGCGACACCGTGTACGTGATGGTTGGCGGCGCGCCCGTGACCGAAACCTTCGCGAAGGCGGTTGGCGCGGATGCCTATGGTCGCGACGCGGCTGTGGCGGTCGAGCTGGCCAAGGCGTTTATGAACAAGCGCCGGGCTGCGTAGAATTCGTTTGAGTTTATTTTTGTGTGTGTTTTCCGTGCGTAGTACGGAAAACACACACAAAAAGATCAACAATACCTTAATTTTCATGACAAACCATCGCGTTGTTTTTCAGCCATCTGGCCGCCAGGGCACCGTCGCCGAAGGCACGACCCTGCTCGACGCGGCGCGCCGGCTTGGCGTAGATGTCGATAGCATCTGCGGCGGGCGGCAAACCTGCGGCAAGTGCAAAATTCTGGTCGAGAACGGCGAATTCGCTAAGTACGCGCTCGAATCTTCGGCCGCGCACCTTTCGTCAGCCGACGCCACCGAGACCGACTACTTTGCGCACCACGGCGGCATGCCGAATGGCGCGCGACTGTCGTGCGCGGCCTGCATCAGCGGCGACGTGCTTGTCACTGTGCCGCCCGAAAGCCAGTCGCATCGCCAGATCATTCGCAAAACCGCCACCGAGCGTGTGATCGAAGTCGACCCGACCGTGCGGCAGGTATTTGTCGAGGTTGAGCAGCACGAGCTTGGCGCACGCAAAGGCGATTGGGAGCGGCTGCAAGAAGCACTTGCGCGCGAGTGGGACTTTCAGAACCTGCATATCGACCTGCAGGCGCTGCGGCGGCTCGGCCCGGCGCTGAAATCGGGCAAGCACCGCATCACCGTGGTGGTGTGGAACGACGCCGAGGTGATTGACGTGCAGCCCGGCTACCACGAAGGTGTGTATGGCCTGGCCGTCGACGTTGGCTCGACCACGGTGGCCGCGCACCTGTGCGATTTGCGCACCGGCGCGGTGC
>LJCR01001768.1 GCA_001399705.1 Kouleothrix aurantiaca | reverse complement strand
GTGCCGGCCCGGAACTGCCGGTCGCCGCTGGTGCCGCTGATTGTCGGCATTGTGACCCTGACCAAAGCCAAAAATGCCGTCGACCCGAGCCGGGCGCGCCTGTATGGCTGGCTGGCGGTCGGGCTCGGCGCGCTGTTCCTGCTTGTGCTGGTCGGCGCAATCGCCGTGTACGGCACGCTGATCGCCCGCATGATCAACGACCCAAGCTTCCGCGACCAGCTGCGCTAGGCCAGCACCACCGGCGCGAATATACGAAAATCCATACCATTAACCAGGAGTTTTCTGCATGCCAACCTCATTCATGCAATCACCTCAGCTCTTCTTCACCTCGGAATCTGTGACAGAAGGGCATCCCGATAAACTGTGCGACCAGGTTTCCGACGCGATTCTCGACGCCTTTCTGGAGAAAGACCCGCGCTCGCGCGTGGCCTGCGAAACGTCGGCCACCACTGGCCTGGTGCTGGTGATGGGCGAAGTCACCACCGAGGCGTATGTCGAGATTCAGGAAGTGGTGCGCCGAACCATCCGCGACTTTGGCTACACCGGCACTGGCGTGGGCTTCGACGCCGACACCTGCGGCGTGATTGTCGCGCTGCACGGCCAGTCGGCCGATATTGCCATGGGCGTCGACAAGGCGCTGGAGGCCAAGCAGGGCGCGATGACCGAGGCCGAGATCGAGGCCGTCGGCGCGGGCGACCAGGGCATGATGTTCGGTTTCGCCTGCAACGAGACGCCCGAGCTGATGCCGCTGACGATCAGCCTGGCGCACAAGCTCACCCGCGAGCTGGCGGTGGCCCGCAAGAGCGGCCAGATTGCCTACCTCGGCCCGGACGCCAAGAGCCAGGTGACGGTGGAATACTCGCACGGCCAGCCGGTGCGCGTCGACACGCTGCTGATCAGCACGCAGCACGCCGCCGACGTCAGCCAGGAGCAGATCCGCGAGGACGTTATCGAGGATATTTTCCACAAGGTCGTGCCGGCCGAGCTGATCGACGGCAGCACTAAGTATTACGTCAACCCGACCGGCCGTTTCGTGACGGGCGGCCCGCACGGCGACGCCGGACTGACCGGCCGCAAGATCATTGTCGACACCTACGGCGGCGTGGCTCGCCACGGCGGTGGCGCGTTCAGCGGCAAGGACCCGACAAAGGTTGACCGCTCGGCGGCCTACGCGGCGCGCTGGGTGGCGAAGAACGTGGTGGCCGCCGGCCTGGCCGACCGCTTTGAGCTACAGCTGGCCTACGCGATCGGCGTGGCGCGCCCGCTTTCGGTGAGCGTCGAAACGTTTGGCACCAACAAAGTTGCCGAAGAAACGATCGTCAAGCTGATCAACGAGCATTTCGACCTGCGGCCCGGCGCGATCATCCGCGACCTCGACCTGCGCCGGCCGATCTACCGCCAGACCGCCGCCTACGGCCACTTTGGCCGCACGGATGTCGACCTGCCGTGGGAGCGCACCGACCGCGCCGACGCGCTGCGCCGCGCCGCCGGCCTGTAGAAAAACGCCAACAAAACACCAGCGC
>LJCR01001766.1 GCA_001399705.1 Kouleothrix aurantiaca | reverse complement strand
GCAATATAGCGCAGGTTGTTGTGCCCGCCAACATCGTAGATCGTCACGATATTCGCGTGCCGCAGATTCGCCGCCGTCACCGCCTCGCGCTCGAAGCGCTGGGCAAACTCGGGATCGACCGCAAGCTGCGGCGCAAGCACTTTCAGCGCCACAGTGCGCTTGAGCTGTGTATCGAGCGCGCGATACACGCGGGCCATGCCGCCGCGCCCGATCTCCTCTTGAACCAGATACCGGCCCAAGTGCTGGCCGACCAGGTGTGTCAACGAGGACTCCCGAATAGTAAGGCAGTAAGCAGTATGCAGCGAACCGATCGGTGGAGTGATCGACGGGCTGCTGGCTGCCGACTGGAAGAAACGTCTGGTATTTTCGCCGGCCTGATGGTATAATCCTTGACAAGTTACAGCGATTGTACCATATTGCGCGCCGGATTCAAAGCCGCGCAGATGCCCATCCTGAGGAGTGCTCCATGCAGCCAAACCCTGCACCGCTCCTGGTAATTCGACGTCAGGACGCCAGCCCAACCGAAATTGAGTGGAACAAGCCGGTTCTTAGCCTTGGCCGCGACAGCGCAAACGATATTATTATCGATCACCCGCTGGCTTCGCGCCGGCACGCCCGCCTCGAGCGCGACGAGAGCGGCTATTTCGTGCGCGATCTCGAAAGCACCAACGGCACCTATGTGAATGGCGACCGGATCGAAGGCGCGCGGCCACTGCGCAACCAGGATCGCGTGTGGGTTGCCGACACCGAGATTATTTTCAACGACCCTGAGGCCACACAGAAGGGCCCGCTGCCGCTCGAAATCCTCAAGCGCGTGCGCGCCGCCGAAGAAGGGCTGCGCATCGACAGCCGCGCCAAGGAAGTATATATTCTCGGCAAGCTGCTCGCGCCGCCGCTGACCGTCAAGGAATTTCAGCTACTTGAGCTGCTGTACTCGCACAAGGGCCAGGTGATCAGCAAAGACGAGATCGCCCAGAATGTGTGGGACTACGAAGTATATGACTATAATGCAATCGACGCGCTGGTGTATCGCCTGCGCCAGCGCATCGAGGACGACCCGGGCAACCCGCGCTACTTAGTCACGGTGCGTGGGTTTGGCTACAAACTCACCGCGCCGGGCGAATAACTGCGGGCTTCGGCGGGGCATGCGCGCCCGGCCTCGCAGTGGCCAAAACGTTTTCTTTCTTCATAGCTGGGCTTTTATGACCGACCTTTTCACCCATCGTATCGAAATCTACACCGCCAGCCTGCTGATCGCCGGCGCGTATGATCTGACGATCTACCGGCGCGTCAGCGACGCCGTGAATGGCGAGCAGCGCCGCTTTCTGCCGCTGCGCGACGCGACGATTGCGCCATTTGCGCGCGCGCAGCAGGTGCAGCGCGTGCCAAGCCTGCTGGTCGATCGCGGCGACGCGCTGCTGATTGCCACCGTGGCCGAGGCCGCCGCGCCCGAGGGCTACCCGCGCGACGAGCAGCTGCGCGGCGTGGTGCCCGTGACGGCGATGCTGTTCACCGAGGCATTTG
>LJCR01001767.1 GCA_001399705.1 Kouleothrix aurantiaca | reverse complement strand
CTCGCAGGCCGACCAGATGCGCGGCGGTCGCTACGATCAGCCCGCGCCCGAGGCCGCTATGATCGACGAAACCGAAGAGGAACCAGCCGTTTAGTTCGTGCGGCGCCTCCGCCCCCTGGTAAGCTGAGGAAGAACGAAGGCGGCGGCACTGAATGCGGCCTTCGCTCTTCCCCTTTTTATGTCATAATGCACCTGAGTGCTTGCGCCCCCGGCCCGATGCCGCTATGCTGGGCGCGGCCTCCAACCTGTAAGGAGACGAAACGTGGCAGAAGTTACTGCGCAAATGGTGAAGGAACTGCGCGACCGTACTGGCGCTGGCGTGAAAGAAGCCAAAGATATTCTTGTGCAGACCGAAGGCGACATGAAAAAAGCCATCGAGATCCTGCGCGAGAAGGGTATGAAGGTTAGCGATAAAGTCCAGGGCCGCGAAGCCAACGAAGGCCGGATCGAATTGTATGTGCACCCCGGCTCGCGCATGGCCGCGATGGTCGAGCTCGACTGCGAGACCGACTTTGTGGCGCGCACCGAAGATTTTATTGCCCTCTCGAAGGACCTGGCGCTCCACATCGCTGCCATGAACCCGCGCTACCTGAAGCCCGAAGACGTGCCCGCCGACGTGATTGCCGAGAGCGGCGAGACGCCCGAAAAGTACTACGAGCAGTACGTGCTCCTGGCGCAGCCCTTCGTCAAAGACGGCTCGCGCACGATCGAAGACAAGATCAAGGAAACAGTGGCGAAAGTGCGCGAAAACCTGGTTGTGCGCCGCTTTGTCCGCTATGAGATTGGAGGATAGCCAGGCAGAAGCGGGGCGGTGATAAGCCGCCCCGCCTTTGTGTGGTGCACGCTATGACTGAGCCAAAGTATCAACGCATATTGCTCAAGCTCAGTGGCGAGGCGCTGGTGGGCGAACAGGGCGACTCGATTTCGCCGACTGTGCTCGAGTTTTATGCGCAGGAAATTCAAAGCATCCTTGAGCGTGGCGCGCAGGTTGCTGTGGTGCTGGGTGGTGGCAATATCTGGCGTGGCAATCGCGCCTCGGCTCGCCGCATGGATACGGCGCAATCGCACTACATGGGCATGCTGGCTACGATCATCAATGCCCTGGCGCTGCAGGATGCGCTTGAGAGCCGCGGGATCGTCACCCGCGCGATGAGCGCGATCAAGATGGATGAGGTTGCCGAGCCGTACATTCACCGCCGGGCGATCCGCCACCTCGAAAAGGGGCGCGTGATCATTCTTGCGGGCGGCACAGGCCGGCCTTACTTCACCACCGACTCGGCGGCGGCGCTGCGCGCGGCCGAAATTCATGCCGAGGCGATCTTGATGGCGAAAAACGGCGTCGATGGCGTGTACACTGCCGATCCCAAGCGCGACCCGTCGGCGACACGCTTTGACACCATTACCTATATGGATGCGCTGCAGCGCGGCCTGGAAGTGATGGATCGCACGGCGCTGACCTTCTGTATGGATAATAAAATTCCGATTGTTGTCTTCGACGCCATGCGCCAGGGCAATATTCAGCGG
>LJCR01001765.1 GCA_001399705.1 Kouleothrix aurantiaca | reverse complement strand
GCCTGGTAGATATACAGCACAATCGAGGTGGTTGCGCCGGCCGGGCCGCCGGTGCCGCGCGTCATCACAAATGGCTCGCTGAACAGCTGAAACGCGCCGATCATCTGAATAATCAGCAGGAAAAACGTGGTCGGGCTCACCAGCGGCAGCGTGATATTGCGCAGCTGCTGCCAGGCGCTCGCGCCATCGACTTTGGCGGCGTCGTACAGCTCTTCGGGCACCGACTGCAGGCCAGCCAGGTAGATCACCATGGTGAAGCCCATGTTCTTCCAGACAGTCAGCAGCACCACGGCGGGCTTGGCCCAGAACGAGCTGTTCAGCCAGTCCGGCGGCGCGATTGGCAGGCCGGTCACATCGCCCAGCCACCAGAAGATCGCGCTGATCACCCCAAAGTCGCGGTTGAACATCCACTGGAAGATCAGCGCCGCCGCCACCACGCTCGACACCACCGGCATGAAGTAGATCAGCCGGTAGATCTTCACGCCGCGAATGCCCTGGTTCAGCGCCAGCGCGATGGTCAGGCCGGCCAGCAATTGCAGCGGCACGATCGTGACGGCGTAAAAGAGTGTGTTGCCAAACGCCTGGAGAAACAGCGGGTCGCGCGTGAAGATTTCGACGTAGTTGTTCAGGCCGATAAAGGTCGGCGGGGTGAGCAGGTTCCAGCGCACCAGGCTCAGCGCCAGCGAGCCCAGCACCGGGATGACAATAAAGAGCAGGAAGCCCAGCAAGCTCGGCAGAAGGAACAGATACGCTTCGTTCTGCCGCCCGGGCCGCCAGCCACCCCCGCCGCGCCGCGCCCGCGGCAGCGCCTGCCGCTCAGCTTGTGTCGCCATAGTGTTTCCCCGATGCTCGTGCACACGCCTGCAAGCGTAGCCAAGGGCGCCGCGGTGTTGGCCGCAGCGTCAAAGGCCAGTGCTCACAATGGCGGGTGCGTTCGGTATGGCGACATAGTAGCACATATCGCGCCCGACGCGGCGCGCCCACCTGCCAATTGCGACAGGTGGGCGCGCGAAAACGGCGTGGAAATGGCCTAATGCGCTTTCAGCGCAGGGTTTAGTCACTACAACGCAGAAACTTTTCCCTGATCTCCGCGTCGCTTTCTTGATAATGCACTAACAAAGAGCAGAAGTTTTGGGCCACAGAACACCGAGTTTTGAATTCCATACTCAGTGGCCTCTGTGGCCCTCTCATTTTGCTCTCGGCTATATCGCGTTCGCCAGCTCGGCGCTGTCGTTGGCCGGGCTGTTGAGCGCCCGCGACACCGGGTACGCTTCCATGGCACGGGCCGGGTAGGCGCGCAGCAGCCCCAGCAGATGCGCGGGGTCGCTGCCGGGGTCGAGCCAGGCGTCTTCGTCTTCGCGGCGCAGAATCACCGGCATGCGGTTATGGATCGGCGCGACCAGCTCGTTCGGCGCAGTGGTGACGATCGTGTAGCTCCACAGCTCGTTGCCCGCATCGTCGCGCCAGATGTCGTACAGCCCCGCAAAGGCGAACAGCTCGCCGCCGGCCAGCCGGATGCAGAAG
>LJCR01001764.1 GCA_001399705.1 Kouleothrix aurantiaca | reverse complement strand
GGCGAAAGGTTGCGGGTTTGAAGATTGCAGGTTGGCAGGTTGCGGGTTTGAAGGTTGACGTGGGTTCGTCCTTCGTCCTTCGTCCTTCGTCCTTCGCCCGTCGTCCGTCGCCCCCGCAAGCTCGCGCGCGGCGAAATACACCGCCACCACGCCCGCCGCACCCGCCAGCGCCGATGGCATGCGCAGCGCCCACTCGCTGTCGCCGGCCAGGCCAACCCAGCCCTTCAGCAAGAGGTGATACAGTGGATAGGCGGCATTCGGGCTGGCGAGGTCGCGCAGCAATGCCCCCCAGCCGCGCTGCGTCACTTCAACCCAGGTGCCGCCCTCGTCGAGCCACAGGCTTTGCGCGCCCAGGCGGTACAGGCGCAGCGCCAGCGCCAGCACAAACAGCAGCGCGCCAGCCACGGCGGGCTGGCGAAGCGGGTGAAATGTCGAGCGCGCAGGTCGTTTCATAGTGGTTTCGTCGTGGGCGGCGCGGGCGGAGCGCCACCGACGGCGGATTGTACCCGAGCGCCGCAGGTGGGTCAAATTGCGCGCAAAAAAATCGCGCGAGCCCGTGCCCGCGCGATCATCTTCGGTTAGGGAGCGCCCGTGGCGGCCCGCTACACACGCGCCGCGTCCTCCCAGCCCACCCAGAAGTTATTGCGCCGGATGTAGCCTTCCGGCCGCACCTTCACGCCGTTGATCTCGGCACAATCGGCCTCGTTCACCAGCACGACGTTGGGGCGCGTCTTGAAGCGATCCATATATGCATCGATCGCTTCCGTAATCTTCAACGAGGCCGACTTCTTGGGGTTGTCGTCGAACCACCCGAGGTACATACCATCCTCCTACACACTCATGTGCCAGGTACCAATGTGCACATCCTGAAACAACACAAAGCTTTGATCCCGCCCGCACCGAACTTCGAAATAGCGCCGCGCCGGGCGCACACCATCAGAAGGCCGCTCCCACACCCGCGTCACCGCGCGCACGCGCCGCATGTCGCCGCGCCAGCGAAACCGATCCGGCAGAAAGTTGAAGCGCTGCTCGACAAGCTCGATCGGCTCAGACTGCTGCCAGATCGCCGCAAGCCATGCCCAGCCCCGTGCGAAAACGCTCGCGTAGGTGGGCGAGCCGGCGCTGATGTGCTGAATCATCGCGCGTCGTCCTTCTTTTTGTAATCACGGATGCTGGCTCTTAGTATACCAGAACATACGTTCTTGTCAATAGATTTCAGCACGCACGTTCGCGTAACCTGACGACCGACGACCGACGACCGACGAACGACGAACGGCGCCAGCGTCCTGGACCCAGAGGCACGGAGGTTTGTAGGTATAGGTTTACAGGTTTGAACGTTCCAGGTTGCACGTTCGCCCAAACTCAACATTTAAGATTCAACATACAAAACTCACCCTTTCACCCCTTCACCCTGTCATCGTGTCATCTCTCCTGACTGCTGAATCCTGCTTTCTGTCTCCTGCCCCATGCACAGCGCCGCCGAGCGTGGTATGCTGATGGCATGCAGTTATGGACGGCTGCAAC
>LJCR01001762.1 GCA_001399705.1 Kouleothrix aurantiaca | reverse complement strand
CTACGGCGAGGCGCTGAGCTACTTCCCCGACATGGGGCACTACAACATCGGCCCAGAGCCCTACCTTGAGCACCTGCACCGCGTCAAGCAGGCGGTGAACATCCCGGTGATCGCCAGCCTCAACGGCGTTTCGAATGGCGGCTGGATCGACTATGCGCTGCGCATGCAGCAGGCCGGCGCCGATGCGCTGGAGCTGAATATCTACTACCTGCCGACCGACCCCGCGCTCAGCAGCGCCGAGCTTGAGTCGAGCTATGTCGAGCTGGTGCGCAGCGTGCGCGCCTGCGTGCGCATTCCGCTCGCATTGAAAATCAGCCCGTTCTTCACCGCGCTGCCGCACATGGCCCGCCGCTTCGCCGACGCGGGCGCCGACGCGCTGGTGATGTTCAATCGCTTCTACCAGCCCGATTTCGACCTGGAGCGGCTTGAGGTTGTGCCGAACCTGACGCTCAGCACCTCGCAGGATCTGCGCCTGCCGCTGAGCTGGATCGCCATGCTCTACGGGCGCGTGCCGCTCGATTTCGCGCTCACCAGCGGCGTGCACAGCGCGCAGGATGTGCTCAAGGCGATGATGGCCGGCGCAAACGTGGCGATGATGACATCCGAGCTGCTGGCGCACGGCATCTACCGCATCCGCGACGTGCTGGCCGACCTGCGGGCCTGGATGATCGAGCAAAGCGGCTGCTACCCAGTGCTGCTGCAGATCCTCGCGAATGCCCTGCTGGAAGCGCTGGAATCGGGCGATACAAGCGATTGGCGCAGCGAAGGGTTGCGCCGCATCGCGCCATATCGCAGCCTGAAAGGGTAAGCCAATGACAGCCAGCACCAGCGCCGAGTCCTACCCACTCACCCCGCCGCTGCACGCCAACCGCCTGATCGGAAGTGCGCAACTGCTTACCTGGGTGCTGTGGCGGCCGCCGGCCTGGCGTGGCTACATTTCACGGATCGACCCGGCGCTGCCGCCCGACTGCCGCTTCGGCGACCTGGCGCGCGCGCACTGGCGGCACCCGCTGATGCGGCGCATGCTGTGGGGCTATGCGGTGTATGTGCCGCTGGTGCTGCTGGTAAGCTTGCTGGCGCTGCTGCTGTTTGAGCGCACCGGCGTGGTGTTTGCGGTGGGCATGATCGCGCCGCTGCTGGTGTCGCTGATTCTGCTGGTGGTGGGCGGGGCGACGCTGAGTATTGCGGTGGGCCTGGCGCTCAGCGTGCCGGGCGGCCTGGTCTTTGCGATCGGCTATGCGCTGATTGGCGAGCTGGGCTACCCTTCGCATATCAGTGTGCGTACCCTGATGCTGTATGCGCTCATGCTGGGCCTGGGCGGAAGCATTGCCGGCAGCGTCGCCATGCAGACGGCAGCCGCATCCTCATTTCAGGTGTTGCCGCCGCGCCGCCAGTGGAACGCCTGGGTGAGCGCGGTGATCGCCGGGCTGGCGATTGGCGGCGCGGTTGTGTATACCACGTACACCCTGCTGCGCTTTGCGATCGTCGGCATTGGCGAGGAGCCGATTGGCGTCAGCCCGCAAAGC
>LJCR01001763.1 GCA_001399705.1 Kouleothrix aurantiaca | reverse complement strand
ATAGATAATAGTCCGAGTCCAAGTGGGAAAACTATTAAAGCAACCAGGCGGTTGGTACGCGTAAATATGCCTTGCTGTTCACTTTCATTTCCTACTGCTTTACACATCCAAACATAGGCTACAGATTTCACCGGGGCAAATGTACTATTGAATATCATTGATAAGATTGATATTGATAAAGCGTAAATCCCAACTTCACGAGTACTCATGAATAAACCAATAGAAATTTTGTCAATATTGTTTTCTATCCAATTCTGCAATGGTTCTCCTAGAGTTGGGATGCCAAATTTAATCATTTGCAAAGCTATCTTTCGGTCAAATGATAGCGACGGCCGCCAATCACTAATTGTCCATAATGTAATATTACTTACTGAATTTCCAATAACGGAGCCCCAAACTAAAGCCCAGTATCCATATCCTATTACGGCTAAAGGTAGAGTTATTAAAGCTGGTATCAAAGACGGAAGAGTTGAACGCCAAAAAAGTCGTGAGAATGCCAAGCGCTTTTGTAATAAGGCGATATGAACAGCGCTTAACCCATCAAATAATACAGTGATAGCCAATATTGGCATTATTGATGCCATCATTGGGGCATCAAAGACACTAGCCCACAAAGGAGAAGAAAGTGCTAAAAACATATATACTATACATGATGCCGCAGTATTCAACCAAAACATGACATTTGCCGCATTTTTCACGTCATCATCTCGCTGTATTAGTGCGGTTGGCAAACCTAACGACCAAAGCAATCCAGCCGTACCGTTTATTGACATGGCTAATGCAACTAATCCATAATCTTCTGGCCGCAATATTCTAGCAATTAGGATAGTTGTAGCCGGTCTAATAAGCCTATTAACTATCTCAGCTAAATATGCCCATCTAACTGCCTTAGATGCTGATATCGTTTCTGTTTTGAAAGTTGTCATAATTCTGTTTCTCTTTTAGTTTGCGCATATAACGATACAGATATAGCTGATAGTATATATATACCGTAAGGCATTCCACCCAAAGTTAATGTCATGAAGCCTTGGCCCACTAAACCGCTTAGCAAGGCAATTGCCAGTGTTTTATCATTAGATTTAAAACGATATAATTTCCAAGAGTTTTTAAGGCCAAATAATATTAAGCAAAATTGAGATAAAGTACTAAATATACCTCGTTCAATCGCTGCAACGATCCAAGCGTTATGAGGTTTAATACCATCAAATCCTTTGTAGACACCCATTAATAACAGCTGAGAAATCGAGCCAGGACCCCATCCCCATAGAGGTTTCATTTCAATATTATCTAATGCAGCAATCCATAAATCTGTTCTTCCAGTCCCTCCGAGCTCTGACTCTATCCGCCACCGAAGGATCATTCCATTATAAATAGCATTAATATTATCCCAACCAAATAAAATCATTATAAGTAACATGCCAATGCTAGTGAAAACACACAAACTCAACAGACTCTTAAGGTCACGCGAAATTATGATAGTCACAGTAATCAAAGATATTGACAATATACCCGAGCGAGATCTAGAC
>LJCR01001761.1 GCA_001399705.1 Kouleothrix aurantiaca | reverse complement strand
GTTGGCGAATTGCTCAGCGCGCCGGAGCCGCCCAGCGCCATTCTGGCCTGTAGCGACGAGCTTGCCTTTGGGGCGATGCACGCGCCCTACGACGCTGGGCTGGATGTTGGGGTGGAAGTTTCGATTGTCGGCTTTGATGATTTGCCGCTGGCGCGGCACATGCACCCGCCGCTCACGGCCCTGCGCCCGCCACGCCGCGCCGCCGGCGAACATGCTGCCGGCCTGCTGATTGACTTTATCGAGCAGCGCCCGCGCGCCGCGCAGAGCGCAATGCTACCCGGCCGCCTGATTGTGCGGCGCTCAACTGGCCCGGCCCCACGGTAAGGGCCACAAAATCTCTCGGATCTTCTCTTTTGGTGCGTAGTAGCGAAGGAGCAAGGAACCATGGCAGGTATCAAGTTCGACCACGTATGGAAGCGCTTTGGCGAAGTGTCGGTGCTGAAAGACCTCAACATCGACATCCCCGACCAGGAATTCCTGGTGCTCGTCGGCCCATCGGGCTGCGGCAAATCCACCGCGCTGCGCTGCCTCGCCGGCCTGGAAGAGATCACCGATGGCAACATCTACATTGGCGACCGCGTGGTCAACGATGTGCCGCCTAAGGATCGCGACATCGCGATGGTGTTCCAGAGCTACGCGCTCTACCCGCACATGAGCGTCTACGACAACATGGCGTTCGGCCTCAAGCTGCGCAAAACGCCCAAGGCCGAGATCGACAAGCGCGTGAAGGAAGCCGCCGAGCTGCTCAGCATCGGCCACCTGCTGGATCGCAAGCCCAAGGCGCTTTCCGGCGGCCAGCGCCAGCGCGTCGCCCTGGGCCGCGCGATCGTGCGCAACCCGGCCGTGTTCCTTATGGACGAGCCGCTGTCCAACCTCGACGCCAAGCTGCGCGTGCAGACGCGCGGTGAGATCTCGAAGCTGCACCAGCGCCTCAAGACCACCTTCATCTACGTGACGCACGACCAGGTCGAGGCCATGACCATGGGCTCGCGCATCGCCGTCATGAAGGACGGCATTCTGCAGCAGCTCGACACGCCGCAGACGCTGTACGATCACCCGGCGAACATGTTTGTGGCCGGCTTCATCGGCTCGCCCTCGATGAACTTCTTTGAAGGCACGCTGGAGCGCGGAAACGGCAACCTGGTCGTCAACCTTGGGCCGTTCCAGCTGCCCATCCCCGCCGACAAGAACGACGCCGTGAACTCGCAGGTCGGCAAGCCCGTCTACTTCGGCATCCGCCCCGAAGACGTGCACGACATGCACTACGTGCCGCGCGGCGTGGACGAGAGCGCCAAGGTGGCGGCCAACGTCACCGTCGTCGAGCCGCTTGGCTCCGAGGTCTTCGCGTATGTCGAAAATGGCGGCAAGGAAATGGTCAGCCGCCTCGACCCGCGCACCGGCGCGCGCGTGGGCCAGAAGCTCGACCTGGTGATCGACATGGGCAAGATGCACATCTTCGACCGCGAGACCGAGAAGGCGCTGGCGTAACAGCTGAGTGCAAGGAAAGAGTCGCATCCTGAGTAAGCCG
>LJCR01001760.1 GCA_001399705.1 Kouleothrix aurantiaca | reverse complement strand
GATCTTGAGCGCGGTCGGTCGGTCCAGGCGGTTCATACACGAATCTCCTCG
Organism: Kouleothrix aurantiaca; assembly: GCA_001399705.1. GTDB lineage: Bacteria > Chloroflexota > Chloroflexia > Chloroflexales > Roseiflexaceae > Kouleothrix > Kouleothrix aurantiaca. The sequence goes on along the minus strand of LJCR01001760.1, from coordinate 1,477 downwards.
AAGCATAGTTGGCACAGCCAAACAAGCGCGCGAGGGGCGCTGCGCTCCTGAACGGCATGTGCGAGACGATTGGCACGCTCACTATAAAGCGATCAATCGGGCTTGGCTTGGATATTCTCGTCAATAGTGTGAATATTCTTGCCACGCGGCAGCAGATCGTGGGGAGCCACGCCAAGGTGGCGCTTGAGGCTGCGCGCAAGGTGGCTGTGGTCGGCAAAACCGGTGGCGTGGGCCACCTGCGCAACACTGAGCGTGCCGCGCTGAAGCAGCATGCGGGCATATTCAATGCGACGCCGCAAGAGATATTGGTGCGGCGCAAGGCCTGTGGCGCGCTTGAACTGGCGCGTGAGCGTGGAAGGGCTGATCTGCGCGGCCCGTGCCAGTTCGGCCAGGCCAATCGACTCGCCAATATTCGCTTCCAGGTAGTCGATCGCGCGCCGAATTGCCGCAGGCATGGCATAGACATGCTCGACGTTCCGCAGCTGAATGCTGGACGATCGGTGCCGCAACAAGTGCAGCGCCAGCGACTGCGACAAACTCTCGGCATACAATCGGCCTACCGGGCCAGGATTGTACAGCTCTGCCCGCAGCGCCGCGAAGATCTGCTCAGCAAGCGGGTCGCGGGCATTAAAGCGAAATGGCAGCTCGACGTGCGCCGGATCACCTTTCGCAAACTCAGCGGCTGCGTTCACAAACAGCTCGGGCGAAAGAAACAGATGGCAGACCTGGGCTGCTGCGCTGCTATCCCAGTACGAGGTGCCGTGCGGCGGCAGCAGGCTGAAATGCCCAGCCGACGACCATTCGCGCCCCTGAAAGCCTTCATAGCGCGAGCCTAACAGCACGCTTCCGCTCACCGTCAGGCTAATACTGTATGCTCCGAGGCGAATCTCTTCACTAACAATCGAACCGCCTGGCATCGGGCCAATCGCCGCCTCATACATCACCAGGTTCTGCCAGTCGCGATCAGTGCTTGCGGCAAGGGAATGATATTCATACACATACATCTGGTTGTGGCGCAGTCGATCAAAAACCTGCACAAGCTCGCGTGTGGCGATTGCCATCCGTGCCATCCTTCTTGGTGTTCTAAAGAATCTGCGGAACGGCAAAGAAAACAGCTGCAACTTCAATCGAAGCACCTACGGGCAGTGAGGTGCTGTTCTCAGCGCGGAAACGCATATTATTTTGGGGAAGCGTTGCGCCGATACGCCCTGTATTGTAGCAGATATCAATGCAACTGCTTGGACAAGAACAGCAGAAACGGGCGAGAACGGCTGCACAAGTGTGTTGGCGAATAGGCACTGGCAACGGAAGGTTTCGAGCCGCCCGCCAAGGCAGACGGCGAAGCTTCGAAAGAAGATCAAACGACCGAGCCACAGAGCGCACGGAGGGCACTGAGTTTTATTGCTCAGTGCCCTCCGTGCGCTCTGTGGCTCAACTGATCTGCCGTTTTCCCAATTGCTCAGGCGCACTACGCCGT
>LJCR01000176.1 GCA_001399705.1 Kouleothrix aurantiaca | reverse complement strand
ACGCACCACCGCGAGCGCTTCGAGCGCGTATATGCGCTCACCGAGGCCGTCCCGCCGGCCGAGCTGATTCGCGAAGCCAGCGACGAAGCGACCGATCGCTTTCTGATCACCAAAGACATCAGCTTCTCCGGCCTCTCGCAGATGCGGCGCCCACAGGACTCCTTTCATCGCGGCCTGACCGCCACCACCGGGGCGCAAACGCGCGCGGCGCTGCTGGCCGATGGCGCGATCATCGAGGTGAAGGTGGAGGGCTGGAAGGCGCTGCACTATGCGCTTGGCAGCGACGCCGCGCTGCTGGAGGAGCTGAACGCCGGGCGCGTGCCGGCCGCGTGGCAGCCGCTCGAAACTACCACCACCGAAGAAGCCGTATTCCTCGCCCCGCTCGACCACGTCAGCGCGCGCGGGCGCGCCAAAACGCTGTTTGGCTTCGAGTATATCTGGGAAGTGTACAAGCCCGCGCACCTGCGCACGTATGGCTACTACACCCTGCCGGTGCTGTGGGGCGACCGGCTGGTGGCGCGCTTCGACAGCAAGCTCGACCGCGCGAGCAACACCTATGTGATCCTCGGCCTGTGGCTGGAAGACGCGGCCCATGGCGACGACGAAGCTTTTGCCACGGCACTGGCACGCGGTTTTGCGCGCTTTGTGCGCTTTCTTGGCGCGGGCGCGCTCGACGCCCGCGCCATCCGCGAACCACTCCTGCGCGAGCGCGTGGCTGCTGCGCGAATAGAGTAGTGGTATACTTTGTATCGTCGCCGCGCCAACCTTCGCCTGCCAGTGCCCATCTGCCTGGAGTCATAATGCACGACTCGCTCAATATCACCTCGCCGTCGCCCGACATGCGGCACCGGGCGCATTTTGCCGTGAGTGGCGAGGTTCGCTTCGGCCCGCTGTATTATGTCCTGTCGGTAGACGATTACCGCTTCGGGCAGCGCATTTTTGGCGACGCCCACCTGTGGTCGCCCGCGTCCGATCTGCTCGCCGTCCAGGAATGGCTCACCCTCGACTACTCGGCCGGGCCAATCACCGCGCTGCTGCTGATCGATGTGGTGCAGCGCCGCGAAACGACCCTAGCCCAGGCGACCAAGCGCTTTCTTGTGCCCGAGCGTTTTGAAGGCTCTGCGCTGGTGTATCGCGAAGAGCACGCCGGGCAGGCGGTTGTGAAACGCTTCGATCTCGCAGATGTGCAGGAGTGGAAGCCGTTTGCACAAGCACAAAGCTGAAACATTGTTCAGCGTCGGCCCTACAGTTGTGGGCAAAACGATAAGCCACAGAGCGCACAGAGGCCACTGAGCAAAAAACAAAACTCGGTGCTCTCTGTGCGCTCTGTGGCTCAATTAAGGTGCAATTTGCCATAATGGCACTCGCATTGTCCCTTCAGCACGGCGGCGCGCTGTGCTACAATCGGCGCACGGCATGGAACACAGAATCACGTTCAGCAGGCACTGAAAGGCCCAAATGAGCAGCGACCAGCTTGCGCGCGTGCGCCAGATCTGCGCCCAGCTGCCCGAAAGCAGCGAGCGCCTTTCGCACGGCGAACCGACCTTCTTTGTGCGCAACAAAGTCTTTGTGATGTTCGCCAACAACCACCACAACGACGGGCGCGTGGCGGTGTGGCTGCCGGTGCCGCCCGGTTTTCAGGAAGGGCTGATCGACAGCGCGCCGGACACATTTTTCAAGCCGCCATACGTTGGAACGCGCGGCTGGGTCGGCATTGAGCTGGCGCGCATGGGCGACGCCGACCTGCGCATGTACGTCACAATGGCCTGGGAATTGATCGCGCCCAAGCGCCTGCGCGCCCAACACCCGAGCAGCTTCACCAGCAATTAAGCGCGTTCCCGCGAGGTTGTATGCCCGCTCCCGAAACGATTGTGCAGCAGCAGCTCGACGCATATAATGCCAAAGACCTTGACGCCTGGCTCACCACCTACGCCCCCGACGCGGCGCAGTTCGAACTGCACGGCGGCCTGCTCGCCAGCGGGCACGCCGAGATGCGGGCGCGCATGGCGGCGCGCTTCGCCGAGCCCGACCTGCACGCCCAATTGCTCTCGCGCATTGTGATGGGCCAGATCGTCACCGACTACGAGCTGATCACGCGCAACTTCCCCGAAGGCAAGGGCACCATTGAAATGCTGTGCATCTATGAGATTGCCGGTGACGCGATTGCCAGGGCGACTTTTGCGCTGGGCGAGAAGCGACTGCTGGACGCATAAAAACTAATCGCAGCAGCGAGGTCTGATGGCAGAAGCAACGATTCGCCCGATCGACGCACACGCGCCCGAGGAAATCCAGTGCGTTGCCAGCCGCATGCGCGACGCGCTGAGCGAGGTGGAGGGTGCGGAGCGCGGCGCAGCGCTGTATACGCTCGAATGGCTGGAAGAGCGCGTGCGCTGGCACCTTGCGCACCCACGCGCCTGCGTGCTGGTGGCAGTCGATAGCGAGCAGCAGATCGTTGGGCACACGATTGTGCGCGCCGAGCAGGACAATGACGGCCCACCTTACGGGCTGATTTCTACCACCTATGTACTGCCGGCTGCGCGCCGCGCTGGCCTTGCCCAGCGTTTTCTGCACCTGGCCGAAGTGTGGTTTCGCGCTGAAACGCTGGCAAGCTGCTGCACATGGACTTCGGCCAGCAACGCGCCGCTGATTGCGCTCTACACGCGCAACGGCTACGCACAATGGGATGCCGGGCCAAACGACCTGAATGGCACGCCAATGATCAAGCTTGGCAAATTGCTTTAGATTCTTGCTTCCTGGCGCCTAATTCTCTCTTCAGTCGTGTGAAAAACGCAACCACCATCGCCGACGGCACGCCAATCGACGCAACCTTCTACGACGGCTGGAAGGTGCAGCAGGTGATCGACGCGGCGATTGCTTCGCACGAGCAGGGGCGCTGGGTCACGGTTGCGTGAGCCCCTGAAAGGAGCGAGCGTGCTCGATTATCGCACAGCCACCGAGGCCGATGCCCCGGCGCTGGCTGCGATGCGCTGGGATTTTCGCCTGGAAGAATCGCCCGGCACGCCAGCCAACGACCAGCCGACATTTCTGCGCGCCTGCGAGGCGTTTTTGCTCCAGGGCATGGCCGAACGGCGTTGGACCTACTGGGTCGCCGCCGACGATGCCACGCTTGTGTCGCACATCTTCATCCAGCGCGTTCCCAAAGTGCCCAAGCCCAACCGCATCGACGACGCATTTGGCTATGTCACCAACGTGTACACGCGCCCGGCCTACCGCAATCGCGGCATTGGCACGCAGCTGATGGCGCGCGTGCTGGGCTGGGCCGCCGAGCAGGATTTCGAAAGCCTGATCGTCTGGCCGAGCGAGGCCAGCGTGCCGTTTTACGTGCGCGCCGGCTTTCAGCGCAGCGCCGACATGCTGGAATATCTTGTGCGGCCGTATGTCCTTTAGCCGGGTAAACTGCTATGTGCTTTCCGTCCACGACGAGCGAATATCCTCGAACAACCGGCCATAGCGCGCCAGGCGGTCGACCACCTCGGCAATCGCCATCATATCCTTTTTGCGCCCGGCGTCCTTCAGCTCGCTTTGCAGCTCGGCCAGCACCGTGTGCGCGGCGGCAATCTGCTCTTCGGCCTGCTCCAGCTTTTCCATCCAGGAATCGATATCTTCCATGTCGCCATCTCCTTTATTCAGCAAAGCGCTGCCCATAGTATACGACACTTTGGAACATATGTGCGCAAGCAGACGACCGACAAACGACGACCGACGACAGCTTGCGTCCTGAGTGCGGCGCAGCCGCGTATCGAAGCGAAGTTCTGAGCTAGTCGAAGAGGGCGCGCCGTCACTGAATGGCGACCGAAAGTTCAACCACAGGGACACAGAGGCACGGAGGTTTTGAGGGTTGGCAAGTTGCAGGTTGTGCTGTATAAGCATCACTTCATTCCGTTCTCAGCGCCACTTTATAGACATTGGGTGCAAAAGCGCGATACTGGTATCGACTCCAATCGCAGCAAACACGTTGCTTGTCTTCGCTTGCATTGAGGCGGCACAACTGAGCAAAGGTACAGATGCGGAGGTATCGCGATGCGTCGATTCACAGTGCTGTGGATTATTGCGCTCCTAGCGCTCATCACGCTTGGTGTGGTGTCATACCTCAATACTATTGCATCTCGGCAAAACCTACCTTTACCACCGACACAGTCACTCCCTCCACGCGACGACCAAGCCGGGGAAGTGTCTACTATTCCACTGGTACTGCAATTCAGCCCAGCGACGCTCACCCCTGTCGCTCCATCGCCTCTGCCGAGCGCAACAATGCCCCCCAGCGCGACACCAACTCGATCACTGGCGCTTGAGCATCCGCAGGTTGCAGAGAATACATTGCTTTATTCCACATGGAAAGAACTTTTTCTCGTGAACATGGATGGTTCGCTTCAAAGTATTAGCAAGGATTCGTGCCCGCCTGCGCAAACCACCAATATCCTTGGACGTTGGTCGGCGGATGGAAGCTTTATCGCCTTTACGTGCAAAGACATCCACGGTCGCGCATCGGCATTTTTGTACGATGTGCGCGCTAGTTCGGCGCGCCTGCTCGAACGAGGAATTGGTATTGCTTTTGCGTGGTCGCCAAGCAATGATGCTGTCTTAATGAATGTGCACAAAGAGCAGATCAATCCAATAACATATCTTGTTGATGCAACCACTGGCATAACACATACGCTCAGCGCGGCAGCGGCGTGGCAAGGTCAGGGTTATTCGGCAATGCGCCAGGGTTTTATCCCCGGCGATTGGTATCCTTCAGATATAGCATACATGGCGTGGTCGCCCGACGGCCAGCAGATCGCGATAAACGCAACTGGCGCTTTGTATCTGTTTGACGCCAGCGACTTGCGCATCAACAAGCAATTTAACAATGGTTTTATGAGCCAGCCACAATGGAGCGCAGATGGCCACACTATTTTCATCGGGCAGTATGTGCTGCGTGAAGGCACCCCAACCTCATTAAGTCCAAGTAGTCAGATGCCAGGAACGCAGTCAGTCCAGTTAGATATCGATACTGGGGCAATGCAGCCGCTCGACCGTGATTTTACAATCCCGTCGTGGTCTCCTGACAGGAGGCAGTTCGTTACAGCTACATATTCAGGCCAGAGTTTAAATCTTTATAGTGCGAACGGCGATTTCGTGCGTGAGTTGTCGGTTGGTGGGTTCATTAGTTATTTCTTGTGGTCGTCCGATAGCAAAGAAATTGTTGCGTTTGTTTCTGTCAATCCAGCGCTTACTCGTGTCGTTCGCATACGCATGAGTGGCGAAATCCAGACGATAACGGATGAGCACGTTGCCGGAGGAATGATAGAGAGCAACGCGGCGTGGCGCAGCCCCGACGATGCGCTTTTTGCGATCCCGCTCGAAGTCGCCTCTGAGCCAAGGATTGGCATTTTCGATGGCCAGGGCCACGAGTGGATGGTGTTGAACGGTATGGTTGTAATCGGTTGGCGCCCTCACACATGAGAAAAGATGTATCCTCTCACGGCACTCCTTCGTCTCTACAATCAGCAGTTCGCTGCTGCGCCGTTGTTCCGCATTAATGACGAAAGCAATTCCATGAATGATTCTTCGCTGGCCGCCTACCGCGCCGCCGAAACACGCCTGTGGCAGCACTACGGCCTTGCGCCGACCGAGCATTTTCTGCGCCTGCCGGGCCTAAACACCACGGTGC
>LJCR01001759.1 GCA_001399705.1 Kouleothrix aurantiaca | reverse complement strand
GGCGCGTGGGCCTTCCACTGCCACATCCTTTCGCACGCGGAGGGCGAGAATGGTATGTTCGGTATGGTGACAGCCCTGGTCATCCAGTAGTCGTTTCCAAATCACACTAGCTCCGCCTGATCACTTGTTTTCTGGTGCTGCGCCCGGCTTTGCTGCGGCGCAGCACCAGAAAAGAAAATTCGGGGGCACCGAAGCCGCGCCGAACCCACATCGTGCCAGTATTCTCGCGGATTTATAGCGGTTTGCAGAACAATTGAACACTCATATGCTGGCGAGAAGGCGTTGTAGCGCGGAAAATGCAACTGCCTTCTGCGTCCTGCCGACTGCAAACTGCTATAGTATCAGTTCGAGCATTTCTTTCAAAAGCCGTGCCTGGCTTGCGCGGGCGTGGCTTTGATAAAGCAGATTCAGGACGGCGAAACCCAGTGCCACGTGCAAAACAAGCAAGCATAGCAACAGCCCCTGGAGCACACTCCAGGGGCTGTTGCTATGCTTGCTCACGCGCTGTTCGCGCTGACGCGAATTCTTATTTCGGCGCCATGTACGGCGAGCCCACCGCAATGTAGCCGTAGCCGCGCTCGGTCAGCTCGTTGTAGTCGGGGATCATGCGCCGGCCGTCGAGTACCAGGAAGGGCGGCTTCACCGACTGCTCGATCGTGCGCGAAAGGCCACGGAACTCTTCCCAGTCGGTCGAGATGAACACCATGTCTGAGCCAGCCAGCGCTTCTTTGGCGCTGTTGTGGTAGCTAATCTTCTCAAACAGGTGGTTGTTCTCGGGGTTAAAGAAGCGCTTGGCCTCCTCGGTTGCCACCGGATCATAGGCGCGAATCTCGCTCACGCCACGCGCCAGCAAGGTTTCAACAACTTTGAGCGACGACGCGTCGCGCATGTCGTTGGTGCGCTGCTTGAAGGCCAGGCCCAGCAGGGCAACCTTCTTCTGGTTGAAGCGCGCGCCGGCCTCGCGGCCAGCCCGATCAATCAGGTAGGTCTTCTGGTATTCGTTGATGCCATAGACCGACTGCAGCATGTCGGTGGGCTGGCCCGCCGTCTTGAGCTGGTAGATCAGCGACTGGATATCCTTGCCGAAGCACGAGCCACCTGCGCCGTTCGACACATACGAGCCCCAGGTGCTGATGCGGTTGTCGGCGGTCACGCCGCGCTTCAGGTCTTCCATGCGGATGTTCTGGAAGGTTTCGCCCAGGCGCGCGCCCACACCGTTCCAGAATGAGATGTAGGTCAGCAGCAGCGTGTTTGCTACGTACTTGATCGCTTCGGCGGTCTCGGGGGTTGTCTCGATGTAGCGAATGCGCACGTGGTTGACGAACTGCGAGTAGATGCGGCGGATGATACGGAAGTCATCTTCGGTGTCGGCGCCAACCGTCACGCGGTCGGGGCGGCGCGACTTCTCGACGGCATCGCCTTCGGGGAGAAACTCCGGGTTCGAGGCAACGCCGGCGTTCGGCACGTTGTACTCGCGCAGTTTGCGCTCGAGCTGGCGGGCCGTGCCAATCGGCACAGTGCTTTTATTG
>LJCR01001758.1 GCA_001399705.1 Kouleothrix aurantiaca | reverse complement strand
AAACATCAGTGTCTATGGTTTGCATAGCTTGAGGTCATGCCTCCATTTCCTTTCAGCAACAAGGCGGATTCTTGGCATGAGTTCGGGTCGGCCCGGCTATTATAGCACTTGTTCCCGGCACCTATCGCCCGCCGCAGCCACACCGCGCCGGTTGCGCCAGCATTCAGAAAAAAGAAGCGCATCCTGATGCGGAATGCCGTGCCCCATGCCCCGCCCGGCCCGCGCTTCTGCCCCATTTGGGGAACAAACCTGCGCCGACGGTTATCGAGCGACAACCGAGGGGCGGACGAAGGACGACAGACGACTGAAACAACCGCAAAGAGCGCAAAGAGCGCAAAGGTTTGCGAGTTGCAAGTTTAGCCGTTATCGGTTCTATGGTTCTGCGATTCTGCGGTTCTGCGGTTCTCCGCACACCCCTTCACCCTTTCACCCCGTCATCTTGTCATCTTGTCTCCTGTCTCCCTGTTTCCTGCCAATTGCCAACTGCTTGGTTCTGCGGTTCTGCGGTTCTCGGTTCTCGGTTCTGCGGTTCTGCGGTTCTGCGGTTCTCGGTTCTGCGGTTCTGCGGTTCTGCGGTTCTGCGGTTCTGCGGTTCTCCCGAATTTTTACAATGCTGCAATCTCGGCGCGCAGCCATTGCAGGAGCCTCAGACACTATGCTATACTGCCCGCGCATTATCCAATTTTATGTGCATCAGAAACGGGCGCAGCCGCGTTCGCGCCGCCCAATAGCGGTTCCCAGTGGAGGCAAAAATGCAACAGCCCCTGACATCCGTGCCCGTGAGCGCCCCGCCTGCCCAGCAGCTGCCGCCGCGCCCACGCAGCATCGACGATACTGGCCTCTCGATGACCTTTGTGTCCGATCTGGTTGTGCGCGCGCTCTACCTGATTGGCGAAATGACCGGCCAGCAGATCGTCGACCTGCTGCACCTGCCCTACGACAATGTGATCGACCAGGCGATCAACTACCTGCGCCGCGAGCAGATGTGCGAGATCAAAGGCACCGGCGGCATTGGCGAGAAAGCCTACCGCTACCAGGCCACCGTGCGCGGCGTCGAGCGCGCCAAAGAGATCGGCGAGCGCACACAGTACCTCGGCCCCGCGCCCGTCACCCTCGAAGCCTACATCGAGATGATGCAGCAGCACAGCACGCAGGGCCTGATCATCACCGAAGACTCGATCCGCCAGGCGTTTTCGCACCTCGTCATTGGCGAGGCGCTCTTGCAGCAGCTTGGCCCGGCGATCAACTCCGGCAAGTCGATCTTCCTGTTCGGCCACGCTGGCAATGGCAAAACCAGCATTGCCGAGGCCGTCGCCAAGCTCATGTCCGACACGATTATGATCCCGCACGCCGTGATCATCGACGGCCAGATCATTCGCGTGTTCGACCCGATCCACCACGACCGCGTGCCGGTGCCGGCCAGCCTTGATCACACCTACGACAAGCGCTGGGTGCTTTCCAAACGCCCAATCGTGATCGCTGGCGGCGAGCTCAACCTCGACTCGCTCGACCTTGTGTACGACGAGTAC
>LJCR01001757.1 GCA_001399705.1 Kouleothrix aurantiaca | reverse complement strand
GCCTCTGCCGACGGCGTAATCAGCGTGGCAGCCGCGAACCAGCCCGACGCGCTGCTCGATGGGATCGCGGTGATCGCCGGGCCGCAGGCGGTGAATGGCACCACCCAGCCCGCCTCCTTCTCGGTTGCCTACGACTGGGCAGGCGAGCCAGATGTATCTGGCGCGGTGTACTACCCGGCCACCAACCGCAACGGCTGCACCAGCTGGGCGGGCGCCGACGCGACCAATATCTCCGGCAAGATCGTGCTGATGGACTGGAGCGAGAACACCGCAACCTGCGGCGGCTCGGTGGCGCGCACAGGCCGCGTGACGGCGGCCGGCGGCATTGGCGCAATTATTGTCGACAACAGCGACGTGTTCGATCTTGCCATCACCGGCAGCTCGGTCATCCCTGCGGTGAGCATGCCGAAATCGATTGGCGACCTGCTGAAGGCGAACCTGAGCGGCCTGCAAGTGCGCTTCTCGGGCTCGCTGGCGGGCAGCACAATCTTTTCCGACGCGCGCGCGGCCGATGTGATCGCAAGTTTCAGTTCGCGCGGGCCGCGTCTGGGCGGCATGCTCAAGCCCGACATCGCCGCGCCCGGCGTGAATATTTTTTCGGCGCTCGTAGGCTCGGGCGACGAAGGCCAGGCGCTGAATGGCACCTCGATGGCCGCGCCACACGTGGCCGGCGCAATGGCGCTGCTGCGCCAGCTTCACCCGGGCTGGAGCGTGGCCGAGCTGAAGGCGCTGGCGATGAACACCACCACCAACACCGTGCGCGCCGACGCTGCAGCCGACTCGCAGACGCTGGAGCCCAGCCGCGCCGGTGCGGGCCGGATCGACGTGGCCAGCGCCGCAGCCGAAAGCGTGATTGCGTTCGATTCCGCGCGACCGACCAATGTCAGTGTGTCGTTCGGCAATGTCGACGTGCGCGGCACCGCCTCCCTCACCCGCAACGTCACCGTGCGCAACAAGGGCGCGTCGTCGGCGACGTTCAACCTGGGCTACGCACCAGCCGCCACCACGCCGGGCGTATCGTACAGCGTGTCGCCGGCCACGATCACGTTGGCGGCGGGCGCTTCAACCACGGTGCAGGTGCAGCTCCACGCCGACGCGGCGCAAATGACGCATGCTGTTTTGCCAACTGTGCCAACCACCCAGAACGACGATGCGCGCAACTGGGTGCCCGAAGCCTCGGGCTACCTGACGCTCACGCCCCCGGCGGCGACGCGCCCGTTCACCGCGAATGTGCGCGGCTATTTCGAAAACCCGCAGACGGATAGCGGCGTGTCGGCGACGGGCCTGTTCACCTTTACAGCGGCTACCAATGCGCTGGACTACAGCATTCGCTTCAGCCAGCCCTTCACCGTCACGATGGGCCACATCCATCGCGGCGCGGCGGGCGTGAATGGCGGCGTCGCCGTACCGCTGACTGGCGCGGGCACAATCAGCACGCTCAGCGGCAGCACGACCCTGGGCGCGAGCGATGTGGCGCTGCTGCTGAAGGGCGAGCTGTACGTCAACTTCCACACCGTCGCGCATCCAGGT
>LJCR01001756.1 GCA_001399705.1 Kouleothrix aurantiaca | reverse complement strand
TCGCGCCCAACCCGCCGTTGCAGCGGACGCGCTTTGCGCTACGAGATCGGGGCTTTTTCAGAAGATCATTTCGTACAGAGTTTTCTTTCGCACCCAACAGCGCGCCGCTAAACGGCAAACCCGTTGGACGGCAACCATTCAAATGCCAGCTCTTTGATGCGCCGTTTGTATGCTCCAACTGCTCCAATAGCGCTGCATTGTACCGACTTGGAGACTTCCCATGCACACGCTTCAACTCATCCTCGTCGATCCAAATTCCGCACTCTGCCGCGCCTTTCAAACTGCCTTCGCTACGCTTCCCAATACCGAGATTGTCAACGGCTATTTCGAACATCTTCCTGCCTTTGATTGTATGGTCAGTGCTGCAAACTCGTTTGGCTTGATGGATGGCGGTGTTGATGCTGCCATTACTCGTTTTTTCGGAAGCAACCTGGAACGTCGGGTTCAAGAACATATTTTGGCCGAGTATCTTGGCGAACAACCCGTCGGAACCTCGTTTGTGATTGCAACCAATCATCTCAAACATCCCTATCTCGCGCACACACCAACCATGCGCGTCCCTATGGAAATTGCTCGTACTGATAATGTGTATCGCGCGATGTGGGCAATGTTGCTCGCCATTCGGCAGCACAATCGCCAAGCAGAACAACCAATCACAACGATCGCCTGCCCAGGCTTGGGCACAGCAACAGGCCGGGTTCCGTTTGGCGAAGCAGCACGTCAGATGGCGCTTGCATACCAACGCTTTTTAACGCCACCGAGGACAATCAATTGGCAGATGGCGGAGGCGCGTCAACAAGCAGTTCGGTATGGCGGAGATATGGGCTTGCACATTCCGCCAGAGGGAGCTCTCTAGATTTTGGCTTCACTATGCGGCAAACAGCTTGGGCACACGCATCGTTTGAGCAATTTCACACGCGTCCTGTGGTTGCCGTCCAACACGCGCTTGCAGCGGACGCCGCTTCGCGTCGAGCGAGATCGTGCGTTTTTCAGCGTCAGTTTCTGCTACAATGTGCTTGCCATGTATCGGTAGCGGCGCCGCTAAAGCGCAACCCGTTCGGCGGCTGTTATTGACAGCAGTACATACATTCAGCGTGGTTTGTATCTCAATCGATAAGCTCTACCAGCCAGACTCGACGCCAATCCACCTTGCGCTGCGTACGCAAATTTGTGCTATCATTCCAAACACATCCACGCAATACACCTCGCGGTAGAAATTTGGTGCGATCATCTTGCGCGTTGCCAATTGCCAGCAAAAACAATCTTTGTTGTACTGCTCAGCTTGCCCAATACCCTCATTACCAAACCCTATACACCGATTTTTGGCCACGGGCTGAGCGGCGACCTCAGTGTTTGGGTCGTTCTGGACGCAATTGATCGCTAGGAGGCGTGAATGACCGAGACAACATACTCGGTGGACGATCAATTTATCGGCAAAGCGCCAGACGTTCGCGCAGCCTATGATCTGCTGGTGGCGCAACTTCGTACGTTTGGCCCCGTCCAAGAACAGCCGAAAAAGACATCAATCCAC
>LJCR01001755.1 GCA_001399705.1 Kouleothrix aurantiaca | reverse complement strand
CTGATCGACCTGCCGATGGTGCTGCCGCCCTCGGTGGCGGGCATTGCGCTGCTGGTGGCCTTTGGCCGGCGCGGTCTGCTCGGCCAGTACCTCGGCGTGGCGGGCATCGAGCTGGCCTTCACGCCGGCGGCGGTGGTGCTGGCGCAGGTTTTTGTGGCCGCGCCCTTCTACATCAAGGCAGCCGCCACCGGCTTCGCGGGCGTCGACCCCGAGCTGGAGCAGGCCGCCGCGCTCGATGGCGCCAGCCCGCGCCAGGTGTTTCGCTACGTCACTGCGCCGCTGGCGTGGGCGCCGTTGTTCGGCGGGGCGGTGATGACATGGGCGCGCGCGCTGGGCGAGTTTGGCGCAACGATTATTTTTGCGGGGAATTTTGTGGGCCGCACCCAGACAATGCCGCTGGCGATCTACCAGGGCTTTGAGCAAGATTTGTCGGTGGCGCTGACGCTGGCAGCAATCTTGCTCGCGGTATCGTTTGGTGTGCTTTTCCTGGTGAAGGGCATTTTGCACCGGCAGCTTTAACCCGCTATTTGAAAGGAGCAGCCAATGCAACTCAGCGCGCGCAATCAACTGCCGGGCACGGTGGTTTCGATCAAAGAAGGCGCAGTGATGGCCGAGGTGGTTGTCCAGCTCGTCGGCGGGCCGGAAGTCGTTTCGGCCATTACCGTGAGCTCGGTGCAGCGCCTGAAGCTGGCCCCTGGCTCGCCCGTGACGGTGGTGGTGAAAGCCACTGAGGTCATGCTGGCAACCAACGACTAGCGCATTGGGAGGCCGCGATGAACCCGATCAGCTACACGCCAATTGGCACGGTGCGCTCGCCATTCGTGGCGCTGGCTGGCATGCCCATCCAGACATTTGCGGCGCAGGGCATTGCCGCGACAATCGAGCTTGATCCTGTGTTTGCGCCCGGCCTGCGCGATATCGAGGGCTTTTCGCACCTGCTCGTCATCAGCCACCTCCACCAGATGCAGGGCTACGCGCTGGAAGTGACGCCGTTTATGGATACGCAGCCCCACGGCATCTTTGCCACGCGCTCGCCGCGCCGCCCCAACCCGATCGGCCTTTCGATTGTGCGGCTGCTGCGCGTGGAAGGCGCGACCCTGCACATCGAAGAGATTGATCTGGTGGATGGCACGCCGGTGCTCGATATCAAGCCCTATGTGCCGCAGCTCGATGACCGCGCCACCGAGCAAACCGGCTGGTTCGCCGCGAATGTCCACAAGGTGCATACCGTGCGCGCCGACGACCGCATCCGCTAGGCCGAGGGCCAACAGGAGCCACAGAGAGCACCGAGCGAGAAAATCCTACTCCGTGCTCTCCGTGCGCTCTGTGGCTTAACTAATCTGCTCTTCGGCCAGGAATGCACACCGCACGCCACCCCTTCAAAAATGCCCGCGCCTAGCGTACAATACGCATATTCCGCTGGCCAGCCAACAGAGTAGGAAGGACGGGGTATGCTGCTTCGCCTGCGCGACCTGGAGCGCCAGATTTTGCACGCCAGCCCGACCATACGCGTGGGCGCGGCGCTTCAGGCGC
>LJCR01001754.1 GCA_001399705.1 Kouleothrix aurantiaca | reverse complement strand
GCAATTGCATCAGGCCGTCGAGCTCGCCCTGCTCGGTGGCGCGCAGAAACTGCGTGAAAATTTCGCGCTGCGCCTCGGGCGAGGATGTGAAGCGCGGGCGGCCAGCGGCGATGTGGCGCTTCGCGCGGCTGAACAGCTGGCGGCAGGCGGGTTCGGTTTTGCCAAGAATCACTGCAATCTCGGCATAGTCGTAATCGAACACTTCGCGCAGCAGGAACACGGCGCGCTCAACCGGGCTGAGCTGCTCCAGCAGCACCAGAAACGCCAGCGCCAGCGACTCGTGCAGCTCGGCGTGCTGGGTGGGCGCGAAGCGCTCGTCCACACCGGTGAGCACCGGCTCGGGCAGCCACGGGCCAATATAGGCCTCGCGCTGCGCCTGCGCCGACTGAAGCTGGTTCAGGCACAGCCGCGTGACGATCGTGCTCAGAAACGCCCGGTGCGATACGATCTCGGCCGCCGGGGTTGCTTGGTAGCGCAGGTATGCCTCCTGCACAATGTCTTCGGCCTCGGTGGCGCTGCCCAGCATGCGGTAGGCAATCGACAGCATCAGCGGGCGATGAGCTTCAAACTGCGTGGCCTCGGCAGAACTCATGCGATATCTCCAAACTCGTTTGTATTTCTCTGCAATAAAGACCGGTGAATGCGGTGTTTTGTGACATGCGCCAGTTTGCGACAAACGACATTTCGGCAAGCGCAGGCCGATTGCGCAGGTGACGTGCAGCGCCGGGCGCGCAGCGTTATTCGCGCCACATATGGTATAACCTTTCAACGATTGCGCCGCTATCGTTTGTACAAAGGATGCATCCGTGAATATCAACCTTTGGCCCGAGCAGGTGCCGGAAACGCAGGAACCGAACGCTGGCTGCCCAAGCCTGACCCCGTATTTGCTAGATGGCGCTGGGCCGCATCCCACAGTCATCGTTCTGCCGGGCGGCGGCTACATGGGCCGCGCGCCACACGAAGCGGAGCCAATCGCGCGTTGGCTCAATTCGCTTGGGGTCGCGTCGTTGGTGCTGAACTACCGCGTATCGCCATTTCAACACCCCGTTCCGCTCGGCGACGCGCAGCGGGCGGTGCGCCTGGTTCGGCACCAAGCCCGCGAGTGGAATCTCGATGCGGAGCGTATTGGCGTGCTGGGCTTCTCGGCGGGCGGCCATTTGGCTGCAACGCTTGGCACCCACAACGACGCGGGCGACCCCGCCGCAGACGACCCGGTAGAGCGCCTGAGCTGCCGGCCGGATCTGCTGGTGCTGTGCTATGCGGTGATTAGCCTGGGCGAGTTTGGCCATGGGGGGAGCCGGGCGGCGCTGCTTGGCGAGCGCGCGAACGACCCTGAAATGGTGGCTCTGCTCTCGAACGAGCGCCACGTCACGGGCGCGACACCGCCGACATTCCTGTGGCACACGGGCGAGGATGCTGCTGTGCCTGTTGAGAACAGCCTGTTTTTTGCGGCGGCCCTGCGGCGGCACAACGTCCCGTTTGAGCTGCATGTGTTCGAGCAGGGCCATCACGGCCTGGGCTTAGGCGCGGAGT